>JACQTN010000546.1 GCA_016210785.1 Armatimonadota bacterium | reverse complement strand
GCGCACGACCCAGTCGCCGTTCTCCACGGTCGGCACGCGGGTGATCAGGTTGGGCGTGATGCGCCAGTTGGGGTCGTACTTGACGGGGAAGTCCATCATCGCCTTGAGGACAGCGTTGGTGGCGCCGGTGGTGCTGGTGACGGAGTTGAGCACGTCGGGCTCCTGGATCAGGCCGACGATCACGTCGCGGCGGGCGGGTTGGGCCTGCGCGGCACTCCACGCCAGACCTACGCCCACGGCGAGCGCCAGCGTCAACAGCAGGGCTTTTGGCATGGTGTTCCCTCCCGATGATCTCGCTCCGAGGAGATCTGGCGCGCCGCGCCACCGGGCCTGTGTCTTTGCGGTGCACGCTCAGGCATGAGTACGCGAGCGCCCCTCCCGCTGCGCAACCCTTAGGTCGTTCGCGCCGGCGGGCCGGTTTTCCTCGCCGCGGAGGAGGCCGCGAGGCATCCAGGGAAATAGTGCGTGCCGCAGCGGCCGCCCTACGGCTGGGACCGCCGGAGGAGGGGAGCATCCTGAGCGTCCACCGGCCGGGCCGGCCCGGTCACGAATGGCCCGCGCACGCGGCCCTGATCGCGTTTGCCGCGAACCGCCTCGCCGCCCTGGGAGCGACGCGCGTCTTCGCCGACATTCCCCACCACCGCCCGCCCGCGACGCTGGCCGGCCTGGGCGCGTATCCCAACGCCCGGCCGGACGCCACGGGCCGCCTGCCCGACCAGCGCCTGGTCATCGTGGAGGTCGAGACCTGCGGCTCCATCGACGACCCCCACACCACCGACCAGTGGCGGCTGTTCCGGGCGCGGGCGGACGCTGGCGGCGCGGTCTTCGTGCTGGTGGTGCCGGCGCGCTGCGGGGAGCGCGAGGGACCGGCGCTGGCGCAGGCTCGGGCCGAGGCGCTCGGCATCCACTTCGACGAGATCTGGACGCCCCAACAGGGAGAGCCGCATGGCTCGCATGCCCACTCCCACTGAGATCACGGACCTGGGCGTGGACGGCATCGCCATCACCTGGTCCGACGGCCACGCCAGCCGGTACGCCTGGCGGCACCTGCGGCTGCATTGTCCGTGCGCCCTGTGCGTCCACGAGTGGACGGGGGAACGCCTGCTGCACGCCGATCGCGTGCCGGCGGGCATCCGGGCCGTGCGCCTGGAGCGGGTGGGGGCCTACGCCCTGCGCTTCGTGTGGAGCGACGGCCACGACACGGGTCTGTACCCCTTCCCGCTCCTGCGCCAGCTCTGCCAGTGTCCCCAGTGCACGGAGGCGCCGGCGTCCGGTGCGTGAGCGGCGCTGGCGCGAAGAGGCCGAGTACTTCGGCCGTGCGTTCCTCCTCCACCTCCGCGGCCCGTTTCCGCCCGGGCGCTACGAGGTGCAGGTCGTGGAGGTGCGCCGCGGCGCGGCGCCCCGTCCCATGACCCGCGTGCCCATCCGCGGCCGCACGCTGGAGGAAGCGCGCGACCGCGTGGAAGAGATCCTGCGCAACCTGGTGGGCCTGGAGAGGCTGCACGCGCTGACCGCGGCCGCGGCGGCCGATGTGGCGCCCGGCGCGGAGGTCCAGGTGAGCGAGACCGCCGCGACCATTTACGTGGATCTGGGCGGCGCGTGGGCGCTGCGCGAGCCCCTGGCGCTGCCGCGCGACGCCATCGATCCCGCACTGCCCGAAGAGGACCTGGCCGCGCGGATCGCGGCGCACCTGGCGGCTCATCTCATCCGCGCCGCGACGTAGGCGGCGCGCCCGGCGCGCGTCCCGCGAGACGGCGGCGCGCCGTTCAGGCGGCCGCCGGGACCCCGGCCACCGCCGCGCGCATCAGCAGGTAGTCCACCAGCTGCGGGAAGGGATCGAAACCGATCACCTCCGGCGCGTTAGCCACGAAGTTGGATAGCGCGTTGATGTCGTAGTAGTACACCTGCCCGTCGCGGGCGTTCACCAGGTACTCCACGCCGCCCACGTCGAGTCGTGCCGCCCGTGCGATCGCCAGTACCTCCTCGATGACCTGGGGCGGAGGCGAGGCGGCCTCCACCCGCAGCGCCATCTTCGGCGCCGCATCCGCCGGGCACAGGCCGGCGGCCGGCTTGGCGTCGGCCGGGCAGAGATCCGCGTCGAACGCCGCGGGCGGCGTCCTGGGTGTGGCCTGCGCCGACGCGCCTGATCCGGTGACCTCCCCGATCCATGTGCCGGCCGACCCCTGCACCTCCGCTGCGTCCTGCGCCGCAGGCCCGTCCTGGGTCTGGCAGATGTCGGCCGGACACAGGTTGAACCCCGCCTCCAGGCGCGGGTAGACCCGGATCGCGTACAGGAACCGCCCGTCCAGCACCTCCACGCGCGTAATGAACCCGCCGTCGGCCGGCAGGAACTCCTGCACCAGCGCAGTGTCGTCGATGCCCAGGTCCAGCGTGCTGCCGCGCGCCGCCGCCTCCAGCGCGTCCCCGGTCTCGAAGCGCTGGATCTTCGCGCCGCTGCCGCCGATGTTGGGCTTGATCACCACGGGGAAAGCCAGATCGCGGGCCGCATCCGGCACCTGCGAAGGGTGGTTGATCACGCGAGCCCGCGGCGCCCGCAGTCCCAGACGTTCCAGCAGCGCGAGCTGCCGGGCCTTCGAGACCTCCAGGCTGTAAGCCTCGTACCCATTGACCACCGGCATGCCGAGACCTTCCAGGTACGCCAGGTAGTCGCGGACGTAGAAGATGGCGTGGCCGTGGCCGCGCAGGTACGCGGAAGGGCTCATGCGGTTGACCACCAGGTCGTACGGCACGGTGCGGGCGCGCGGATCGAAGGAATGCGCGCCCACGTGGATGTGGTCGTACTGGACCCTCCGCCGCTCCAGTTCACTAAACAGCGGCGCAAACCACTCCGGATGCTCGTACAGGATCCCAAGACGCACGTCGTTCAGGCTGCGCATCGTCTGTCAACCTCCGTCGACGGTGAACGCGTGTGCCCCGGCGGGCCGGCTGTGCAGGCCGCCGCCGATGGCTGTCAATCTGGTTAGAGGGAGATCAGGCCTGGGTCAGGCCATGGGTGGACGCGGAGGCCGTGCGCGCCCCCGCGTCCGACAGATGCACTCTCGCGGACGGGCACCGAAACGAGCGGTTGCGGGCATCGATGTGATCGCAGACATCGCCGTAGGGTGTTTGCGATAGATACTACCAGAGGGATTCCCATCCGTCAACCCGAGGTGAGTGCGCCGCTGTGATTCAGACGTACGGACGTTTGAAGTGCTCTGGAGCCCCCGGCGGCGGGTGAGGCCGTCACGCCCGCAGCACACGCTGGTGACGCGGGGGCCTGGACGAGCCCGGCGAAGAGGCT
>JACQTN010000544.1 GCA_016210785.1 Armatimonadota bacterium | reverse complement strand
GGTCCCCCCCGGCCCCACCCCCACCACCAGCGGCGGGGGGGGATTGGGCCCGGCCTCCGAGATGGTCCGCTCGATGTAGGCGAACAGCCCCTCCCGGCCGTCGGCGGGGGCGAGCATCGCCAGCCGGCTCATGTTGTCGCACCCCTGCCCCTTGGCCAGCATGCCGATGGTCAGCCGGTCCCCGGGCACGATCTCGTAGTAGATGATGGCCGGCGTGTTGTCGCCGGTGTTCACGCGGTCCAGGGGATGGCGCACGATGGAGTTGCGGAGGTAGCCCTCGCGGTAGCCCCGGCGCACCCCCTCCTGCAACGCGTCGGCCAGCGACCCGCCGGCGACGCGCACCTCCTGGCCGATATCCACGAAGAGCACCGCGGTGCCGGTGTCCTGGCAGATGGGATACCAGTGCTCGCGCGCCACCCGGGCGTTCTCGAGGAGGTGCTCCAGCACGTGCCGGCCCTGCGGTGACTCCTCGATCTCCAGCGCCCGCTGCAGGACCGCGAGCATGTCGGCGCCCATGCGGTGGTTGACCTGGATGCACAGGTCGCGCACCGCCTGGGTGATGCGTTCTGCCTCAATGGTGCGCATGGCGTTTTCCTCGCGCAGCGGCATGTCCGTTCGGAGCGCACGGATTTCTCACACGCATTGCTGTGCGGTCACCGGGCGGCGGCGGATCATCAGCGTCATGGTCCCCTCCTGCACCACCTCGTTGCGCTGGTTGAGCACGCGGATACCCCGGACCAGGATGCCCCGCTCGGGATGGCGCGTGGTGCGCTTCCGACTCACCGTCATCTCGGCGCGGATCGTGTCCGCCATCCGCACCGGCTGGAGGAACCTCCAGTCCACGCCCAGCAAGGCGATGGTCGTCTCGTCGAACAGCCCCGTGCGGGCGCCCAGGCCCGAGACGATCGAAAGCACCAGCAGCCCGTGCGCGATGCGCGTCCCGAACGGGGTACGGGCCGCGAACTCGGCATCGGTGTGCAGCGGGTTATAGTCGCCGGAGAGCCCCGCAAACGTCACCACGTCCGCCTCCGTAACGGTGCGGGCCGGCGTCACGAAGACCTGGCCCTCTTCGAAGTCCTCGAAGTACCAGCCCATCAGATGACGCCCGCCTCCCGCAGCCGCGCCATCTCTCCATCGCTCAACCCCAGCCACCCCTGGTAGACCGCCGCGGTATGCGCGCCCACCGGCGGCCCCGCGTGCACCACCTGTCCCCGCGTCCGGCTGAAGTGGGGGATGACGCCCACCATGCGCATGCGCCCCAGCTCGCCGTCCTCGACGTCGATGATGTTGCCCCGCGCGGCGAAGTGCGGGTCGCGCACGATCTGGTTGATGTCGTAGACGGGCCCCGCCACCGCGCCGTGCTCCTCCAACACCCGCAAGGCTTCCTCCTGGGTGCGGGCCCGCATCCACTCGCCGATGGCGGAGTCCAGCGCTTCGCGGTTGGCCACACGGCTGGGATTGTCGCGGAAGCGGGGATCGTCCAGGAGGTCGGCGTGGCCGATGGCCGCGGCCAAGCGCTCGAAGGTGCGCTGGGAGGTGGCGGAGATCGCCACCCACCGCCCGTCGCCGGTCTGGTAGAGGTTGCGCGGCGCCGCGTCGGGGAAGTAGTTGCCCACGCGCTGCGCCACCAGCCCCAGCAGGTCGTACTGCGTCACGTGCGGGATCAACATGCGGAACAGCGGCTCGTACAGGCTGACGTCGATGACCTGGCCACGACCCCCTCCGGCCACGTCCCGGTGGTAGATCGCCATCAGCACCGCCAGCGCGCCCATGGTGCCCGCCACCTCGTCCGCCATGGGGAAGGGCGGCACCACCGGCGGCCCGTCCGGAAACCCCGTGATCGCCACCAGCCCGCTCATCGCCTCTGCCACGGTGCCGAACCCCGGCCGGTTGCGGTACGGCCCGGTCTGGCCGAACCCGGAGACGCGCAGCAGGATCAGGCGGGGGTTGATCGTCTCCAGATGCTCGTACCCCAGGCCCCACCGCTCCAGGGTGCCGGGCCGGAAGTTCTCCACCACCACGTCCACGTGCCGGACCAGCGCGCGGAAGAGATCCTGCCCCTCGGGGTGGCTGAGGTTGAGCGTGACCGAGCGCTTGTTGCGGGAGGCGACCTTCCACCACAGCGACACCTGGCCCGCGAACGGTCCCCACTGCCGGAGCGCGTCGCCGCCCTGCGGGTGCTCCACCTTTACCACGTCGGCGCCGAAGTCGGCCAGCAGCGACGTGGCCATGCCTCCGGAGACGATGGTGGAAAGGTCCACCACCCGGAGCCCTCTGAGCGGCCCTGTGGGAGCGTCAGCCATCACCACACCTCAATGCGGAGCTCGTTCCACTCATCTGCAAAGTTCACCCCGGTACCGCGCTCACCCACTCAGCTTCTGAGGGCGCGTGCCACTCCGCTGCAAGGCGCGGCACGTTCAACGTTCCTGCAAGCCCGCTTCGTCATACCGCGCTCACCGACTCCGCGGCGCATCCTGCCGCGCTCACCCACTCAGCTCCTAAGCGTCAGCGGGCGGTGGGATAGCCTTCGCGCGTCCACTCCTCCATGCCACCCTGCAGACAATAGACGCGGCCAGCGCCTTCCCGCCGGAAGAAGCTGGCCGCGGTGGAGGCCCGCGTACCGCTCGCACAGAGCACTACGAGCGGACCGTCTGCCCCCTTGAGCCCCGGCAGGTGCTCGCGCAGGTCACGCATCGGCACCAGCGCCGCTTCCTGGATGTGGCCCGCCTCCCACTCGTAAGGATCGCGCACATCAACCACCTGCAGCGGTTCGTGACGCTGCAGGCGTCGGCGCAGATCGTCTACGCTCATCATCTCGAACTGGCCCGCAGGCAGTCCCGCCGCGGTCCAGGCAGCCATGCCGCGGGCGAGGTACCCCTTCACCCGGTACGCGCCGGCCAGGGCCCGCACCGACGCTCGCGCCACCACGTCGTTGTCGGCGATCACCACCACCGGCTCGCCGGCGGGCAGCACCACCTCCACGGCCCGGGCCAGGTTGGCCAGCGTGAAGGGGACGTTGAGGGCGCCGGGCACGTGCCCGCGCCCGAAGAGGACCGTGGGACGCACGTCCAACGGCACGGCCCCGGCGGCGATGGCGGCCTGCGCCTCCGCCGGCGCCAGGCGCGGCCCCTCGCCGTTCGGCTCCGCGCCGGGCATCGCCACGCCCTTGAGGTTCTGCTCCTTGATGTTGCGGTACCGCTCGGGCTGCGGCCGCAGCGTGCCCGTGACGAACTCGATGAACGCCTCCCGCGACCGCTGCTGCAGGGCCAGGTTGAACCGCCGCTCGAAGCCCACCGTGGAAAAAGGTTTGCCGCTCAGGTGGACGCCGCCGCAGGGCGACCCGCCGAAGTGGCCGGGGTAGATCTCCGTGGCGTCGTCGAGGGTGAGCAGCCGGCCGAAGATGCTGTCGTACAGCATCGCGGCCTGCGCCCTGACCTGGCCCGGGTCCACCTCACCCAGCACCAGGTCGGGCCGGCCCACGTCGCCCGAGAACAGCGTGTCGCCCGTGAGGGCGAACCAGGGGGCGCGGGCGCGCGTCGCATCCTCACCCACCAGGCAGACGCTGTCCAGGGTGTGGCCTGGCGTGAACAGCACGCGCAGGCGCACCGCGCCCACCTCGATTGCGTCGCCGTCGCGCACCGGAGTAAAGGGGATAGCCAGAGAGGCGCCCTCGTACACGTAGAGGGTCGCACCGGTGACCTCCTGGAGGGCGCGCGCCGCGGAGAGGTGGTCGGCGTGCATGTGGGTCTCCACGATGGCGGTGATCTGGAGTCCTTTGGCGGCGGCCTCCAGCACGTAGGGCTCCACGCCTATCTCCAGAAGGGGATCGACGACCAGGGCTTTTGCCTGCGCCACGTCGCCCAGGAGGTAGGACGCACATCCCCGGGGATCGTGCGTGAACGGCTTGAGAATCATCCTCCCGCCCTCCCCCGCTGCGGATGTTCTCTCCTTCGCGGCGGCCGCGGGCCCGTCCTGCCCGGGCACCTTGCACGCAGGTCGAACGTACCAAGGGCCTCCCCCGGTCGGAAACCTGGTGAAGGGTGAAGTGGCGCAAAGCCACTTCACCAACCTTACCGGCTAGCCCAGCCCGATCATCAGCGCCACGATGCGCGCGCGGTTGGACTCGATCAGCTCCCGCTGCTCGGGCCAGAACATGGCGGGGAGGTCGTCGATGGGGAACCAGGCCAGGGCGTGGCGGCGATCGGCGGCCGTACCGTGGACCTGGTCCGTGAGGAAGAGGAAGTAGTGGGTCTGCTTCCACGAGGTCTTCCCGTAGTCGAGGCGCTCGCGGACACCCAGGGACGAAAGCATCCGGAGGTCGCCGAGCCCGGCCTCCTCGAAGATCTCCCGGCGCGCCGCCTCCTCCGGCCGTTCCCCTGCCTCCACGTGCCCCTTGGGTAGAACGTAGCCGGGCAGGTCCCCTTCCCGCACCAGCGCCACGTACACCCGGCCGCGCTCCACGCGGACGACGACGCCGCCCGCGGAGGTATGCGCCGGCACGCCGGGCGGCCGCGCATACCAGCTCTGGTCGATCACCGGCCTGCGTCCCGCACGGAAGATGCCATCGGATCTTTCCCGGCCCACCCTCGGGGATCAGAACGGCGCGCACAGGGGAACCGTCGGCGCCCGCGGCGGAGGATCTCCCGGGTAGGGCGGCGCCTCGTTGGAGATCGTCCGCGAGATGTCGATGAGCGGGTGAAGCGACATCGGCATCTCGAGACCCTCCCCCCATCGCCGCGGCTTCTCAGCGCTGGCAGGTCGGGCACCAGAACGATGGCCGCCCGCCCAGCCGCCCGGCGCGGACGGGCGTGCCGTCCCTCGGGCAGGGCTTACCCTCCCGGCCGTAGACGGCCAGCGGGTAGCGACCGGCGCGTCCGCGCGCGTCGCGGAACTCGGGCTCCCCACCTTTGCGGATGGCTTCGCGCAGCACCGACCCGATGGCCCGGTAGATGGCGTCGATCTCCTCGGGACGCAGCGAGTCCACGCCGCGCGGCGGGGCCACGCCCGCCCGGTGGAGGATCTCATGCGCCCACAAATTGCCGATGCCCGCCAACCACGCCTGGTCCGTGAGGACGTTCTTGATGCTGCCGCGGGCGCCGGCCAGCCGCCCCCCGAACCGCTCCCGGGTGAAGGCGCGGTCCAGCGGATCGAGGCCGAGTTCCGCGAGCGCAGGGATTCTGTCGGCGGGCCCGCGGAGGAGATGGATCTCGCTGAGCTGCATCTCGCGGAACTCCAGCGAACTCCCATCGGAGAACGTGACGACTGCGCCCGACTCCTCCTCCGGCGTGAACGTCTTCGCATGGAGCCGGACGATGCCCCACAGCTTGAAGTGGAAGAGGAGCACGTGCCCGTCCAGCGCGATGAGGAGGTACTTGCCGCGGCGGTCCACGCCGCGCACGGTCAGCCCGCGCAGCACCGCAGCAAAGGCGGCCGTCTTGTGCGTGCGCAGCGCCATGGGGCGCATGACCTCCACGCTCTTCACGCGCCGGCCGGCGATAGGTCGCAGGCTGCGGCGGGCGACCTCGACTTCGGGCAACTCGGGCATGGCACGCCTCCGGATCTCCCTCACCTGAGCAGGCGCGAGAGGCGGCGGTCCGCGTAGACCCTGCCTCCCGTCTGGCAGGTCGGACAATAGTACGTCTCCTTTTCGCTGTAGTGCACCACGGCGATGGGCGTCCCGCAGCGCGGGCACGGCTCCTTGGCGTGCCGGTGGATCCGCAACAGGTCCAGAGGCTCCTTCATGGGGAGCGCGCCGGCGAAGTGCGCTCCATGCTCTTCGACGGCCCGCGCCAGCACGTGCCCGATCGCCGCGTGCAGGCGGACCCGCTCTTCCGGCGAGAGGCTCTGGGAGGGCGCAAAGGGCGACAGTCTGGCTTCCCACAGAATCTCGTCGCTGTAGGCGTTGCCGATGCCTGCCACGTATCGCTGCAGCTCCAGGAAGCGCTTGAGCTGCGTCCGGGCGTCGCCCAGCATGGCCTCCAGCGCCGGGAGGGTGAACGCAGCATCCAGCGGCTCCTGCCCCAGACCCGCCACCGGCTCGGTGCGCTCCGCCTCCGCGGCGCGGCGCACGTAGAGCGCCGTACGCTTCTTCGGCCCCAGTTCGACCAGACGGAGATCGGGCCCTGCGTCGAACCGGAGCGCCAGGGCTACGTCCTTGCCGGACCGGCGGGACGCGGGTACCAGTTGCAAACGCCCGTCGCGCATCAGGTGCAGGACGATCGCCAGGTCGTTGGAGAGATCCAGGAGCACCAGCTTGCCGCGCCGGCGCACGTTCTGGACCCCAACCCCCACAATGACGCCGAGCGGCGGCTCCACCGTCTTCAGCAGGGAGGGACTGCGCAACTGGATGCCGCGGATCACCCGGCCGCGCACGTGCGGCAGCAGGTTATCCACCAGCGTCTGGACGAACGGGATCTCAGGCATGATGCCTCTGCTCGCCTGCGCGGTACGCCTCCCGGAGCCAGGCGTCCACGTCGGCGTCGAGAGCCCCCGGCGCGCGAATGCGAAAGTGGTGCATGGTCACACTATTATGCCTGCCGCCCGTCCGTTCCCTCAGGCGCCCGTGCAGACGGCGCTCGCGTGCCACCCGGCCGGTGGCGCCGACCGCATCTCGCGGCCGCCGTCGTGTCACAGCGCCCGGCCGACCGCCGCCGCCACCAGTCGCAGCTCGTCCATCAGCCCGGCGAAGTGGTCGGGGGTGAGCTGCTGCGCCCCGTCGCTGAGGGCGCGGTCGGGCTGTGGGTGCACCTCGATGATCAGGCCGTCCGCCCCGGCGGCCAGCGCGGCCCGCGCCATCGGTCCCACCAGCGTCCAGTTCCCGGTGGCGTGGCTCGGATCGACGATGACGGGCAGGTGGGTCAGCTGTTTCAGCAGGGGCACCGCGCTCAGGTCCAGCGTGTAGCGGGTGGCCGTGTCGAAGCCGCGGATCCCGCGCTCGCACAGGAGCACCTGTGTGTTGCCTTCGGCCAGGATGTACTCGGCGGCCAGCAGCAGCTCCTGGACCGTGGCCCCGGGCCCACGCTTGAGCAATACGGGCCGGCGCAGGCGCCCCACGTCGCGCAGCAGGGTATAGTTCTGCATGTTGCGGGCGCCGATCTGGATCATGTCGGCGTACTTTTCCACCAGCTCCACCTGCCGGTAGTCCATGGCCTCGGTGACGATGGGAAGCCCCGTGGCCTCCCGCACCTCCGCCAGGTAGCAGAGGCCTTCTTCCTCGAGACCCTGGAAGCTGTAGGGTGAGGTGCGGGGCTTGAAGGCGCCCCCGCGGATCATCCCCGCGCCGACCGCCTTGACGGCCAGAGCCGTCTCCAGCGTCTGCGCGCGGTTCTCCACGGAGCAGGGACCGGCGATGACGGTGACGCGCCGGCCGCCGAAGGAGGCCGGGCCGACCTGCACCACCGTGCTCTCGGAGCGGTGCTCGCGGCTAGTCAGGTTGACAGGTGGAGATACCGGGGTCTGGCGCACCCCCGGCATGGCCCGCGTCATCTGCGTGCCCCGCGCCGGCCGGCGCGGCTGCGTGGTCCCGCGATTCCTGCACGATCTGCCGTGATGCCTCGCGCCCTGGGAGACATGCGCACACCTCGCGATATGTGGTTGCGGCCGCCGCCCGCCGCCAGCGACGGCGCGGGCCGGCCAAAGGCTACGAAAGGCTATGGGAGACTCGAGCCGGTCAGGGGAATGGCGAAGGCGCTAGCGCGCCCCCGCCACCGTAAAGACGAACTTCCGCGGGGCGTACAGAGAAGAGATCTCGGATGTGTAAGAGTTGCAGTATGTCGCCATGTCGCAAGTTCCACCCAGGCCGACGGGCCCGGTTGAGGCAGAGGTTAGCACAGGCGTAGGGGCCGTGTCAATGACCAGAGCGCCGCGCGCCGTACCACGATGTCTCGGCATCACCGGTGCCACTATCCCGGTTGGGATCGGCACGCAGGACCCGGACGGCGGCGAACGAAGGTTTTCGGGGTACGGGATTGCTCCTTCCATCCCAGACATTACCCCGCGCGTGAGAGGGGAGTGCGCGATGGGAGACGAGAGCCTGAGGCCTCCGCGGGGCTTCCTGGATTTCCTGCTGCCGCCGCGGTGGCGGCGCGTTCGCACAAGCCCCCGCATCGAAGCGCTGGTTCCCACGTCGTGCCAACCCGGGCAGCGGGTGACCATCCGAGGCCGCGACCTGTGGGGAGCCGCGATCCGCGTAGGCACCACATCGGTCCGGCCGACCTCCGGCACTCACGAGGAGGTCATCATCGAAGCGCCTTCTGTGGTTGGCCGCCACTGGGTGTATGCGCAGAACGTCTTTGGCACCGCGCAGAGCCCGACCCAGCTGGAGATCGTGGAGCCGGCCTGGCCGGGTCCGCAGGGGTTCACCTTCCGGGGGGATGCACACGGGTCCATCGTGCCCAGTCGGACGAACCAGCGCTACATGGTCCTGCTGGTGCTGGGC
>JACQTN010000543.1 GCA_016210785.1 Armatimonadota bacterium | reverse complement strand
GCGTAGGTGGGGATAATCCGCACCTCCACGGGAAGCATCAGCGTGATGAAGATCATCCAGAAGAAGAACATCCGCAGGGGGAACTCGAAGAACGCGACGGCGAAGGCGGAGACGATGGAGATCGCGATCTTCCCCAAGGCGATCACCAGCCCCATGACCCGGCTGTTGAGCATCATCTGCCGCACCGGCGCCGCCTTGACGATGAACCCCTCCCCCGACCCCCACGCCTGGGCATAGTTCCGGGCCGCGTGCGGTCCCGGGGTGAGGGGCATCTCGCCCCGGGCGATGGTGCCCACGTCGTGGGTGGAACCGATCAGGGCCACGTACACGGGGAACGCGAAGACCGCGACGCCCGCGATGAGGATCAGGTGGGAGAACCAGACAGCCACGCGGCCGCGCATCAGTAGTGTACCCGCCGCTCGATGTACCGGAACTGCAGCGCCGTCAGGGCGATCACCGCCAGCAGCAGGATGACCGACTGGGCCGCGGAGCCGCCCAGGTCCAGGTTGACGACGCCGTCGACGTAGACTTTGTAGATCAGTGTCTCGGTGGCCTTCCCCGGGCCCCCCTTGGTGAGCGAGTGGATCACGCCGAAGGTGTCGAAGAACGAGTAGGTGACGTTCACCACCAGCAGGAAGAACGTGGTGGGCGACAGCAGCGGGAAGACGATCTTCCAGAACCGCCGCCGGGAATCCGCGCCGTCGATGGACGCGGCCTCCAGCACGGACCGCGGGATGGACTGCAGCCCTGCCAGGAAGAAGATGAAGTTGTAGCTGACCCGGCTCCAGGCCGCGGCCAGGATGACCAGGATCATGGCGTCCCGCCCGTCCAGCAGGTAGTCCCAGTGGATGCCCACCGCGCGGAGGTTGCGGCCCAGGATGCCGATGGCGGGGTGGAAGATGAACAGCCACAGCGAGGCCGCCACGGCCGGGGCCACGGCGTAGGGCCACATGAGCAGCATGGTGTAGACACCGGCGCCACGGGCCTGCCTGTCCACGGTCACGGCCAAAAGGAGCCCCGCCGTCATGGCCACCAGGATCACCGCCCCGGAGAAGAGGAGCGTGGTCCGCAGCGACTGGAGGTAGAACGGGCCGCCCAGGACGTTGCGGAAGTTCTCGAGCCAGACCAGCCGGGTCAACAGCCCGAACGGGTCCTGGCGGATGACCGACTGGTAGATGGCCTGGCCGGCGGGCCAGAAGAAGAAGGCGATGGTGATGGCGAGCTGCGGCGCCAGCAGCAGGTACGGGAGCAGCTTGTTGTCAAAGATCGCGCGCCGGGTCATCGGCATCCCCCGAAAGCGGCGGACCCGGTCCCCGCCGGTCGCATCAACGGAGCCGGGCCCACCGCTCGACGTGCGTTGCCGTCAGGCTTACTGGCCGGCGTACTGCTGCTGGAACCGGCGCAGGACGGCGTTACCGCGTCGCACCGCGCTGTCCAGCGCCTGCTTCGCCGTCTGCTGACCCTGGAACGCCTTCTCCATCTCCTCCTCGATGATCACGCGGATCTCGGGGAGGTTGCCCAGCCGGAGCCCCTTCGAGTTCCTGGTGGGGATCGTGCGGGTGAGGGACTTGATGCCGATGTCGGTCCCCGGGTTCTGCCGGTAGTAGCCGGCGGTCTCCGCCACCTGCATCCCCGTGAAGGTGATGGGGACATAGCCGGTGTCGATGTGCCACCGGGCGGAGGCCTGCGGGGCGCTGATGAAGCGGAAGAACTCCGCCACCGCCCGGTACTCCTCCACCGGCCGCTGCGGCGCGGTCATCACCCACAGGGCGGCGCCGCCGATGATGGAGTTCTTGGGCGCCCCCTTGGCGTCGTCGTAGTACGGCAGATACGTCGCTGCCCACGCAAACTTCGCCTCGCGCACGACGCGCGCCCGCAGCGCCGAGGATGCGGTGATGATCGCGCACTCACCCGAGGGGAACAGCGCGTCCCCTGCGGCGTCGCGTCCCCCGTACTTGAAGGAGCCTTCCTTGATCATGTCTGCCATCATCGCCAAATGCCGGACGTGGAGCGGGCTGTTGACCTGCAGCTCGGCGTCCATGCCTTCGAACCCGTTGGCTTTGGAGGCGAACGGCACGTCGTGGATCGCGCTGAAGTTCTCGAACTGGACCCAGGTCGGCCAGGCCGTGGTGAAGCCGCACGGCGCGGCGTTGGCGGCGCGGATGCGCTGGGCCGCGGCGCGCACCTCCGGCCAGGTCTTGGGTGGGTTATCGGGGTTCAGGCCCGCCCTCCGGAAGGCGTCCTTGTTCCACCACAGGACCGGCGTGGAGCTGTTGAACGGCATGGCCACCATGCGCCCTTCGGCGGTGCTGTAGTAACCGCGCACGGCGGGCAGGTAGATGCTGGGATCGAACGACACGCCCGCTTCCCTCATCATCTCGTGGACGGGCTTGATGGCCCCTTTCGCGGCCATCATCGTGGCGGTGCCCACCTCGAACATCTGGACGATGTGCGGCGCCCGGCCCGCCCGGAAGGCGGCGATGGCGGCGACCATCGTCTCGGGGTACGACCCCTTGAAGATGGGGTTCACCTGGTAGCGGCCCTGGGACGCGTTGAAGTCGGCGACTGTCTTCTCCAGGACCTCGCCGAGCGCGCCGCGGAAGGCGTGCCAGAACTCCACCCGGACGCGCTGCGCCTGGCCCGCGGCGTTGGGCGTGACGAGCATGGTGCCGGCGGTCAACAGAAAGACAGCGACCAGACCGGCCAGCAGCCTCTTCCCCATAGTGTGCCTCCTTTCTGAAATCCCGGAGGTTCGGTCGGGCGTGCAGCAACCTTACCGTGACACGCGGACGGTCCGCAAGCGCCGGTGCGGTCCACGCCCCGTGTCCCGGCAGGCGAATCTACCATTAGGGTACCACAATTCCTCGCCCCTCCAGGCCGCTCACCCGATCCTCCTGCGTCCCTACCCCGCGCTCACCTCACCGGTACCCGGGATATGCCCCCGCCTGGCGCGTGATCACTGTCGGCAGCGCGGCGCACCCCGGACCGGCACGTACTCAACGGTCTCCCCGGCCACCTCCTCGTTCATGACCTCGGGGGACACCTCCAGAAGCACAGGGCCGGGCCGTCCGCACCGCAGCAGCGTGAAGGCGCGGCGCAGCAGCTGGGGGATGCGGCCCGCGGCGCTGACCACCTCGACCCGCTTGGTCACGTCGCGGTATCACACCAAACCAAAAGTGCGGGAGCCCCACGTTGCAGGGCTCCTGCACTTTTGGTGGAGGCGGCGGAAGCACCGTCTACCGCTGGAATCCGCTTCCTGCCAGCGTTTCCTCCGCCTCCACCAAGACCCGTTCCGGTGGCTGCAGATGACAGGCCTAGCCGCCGATCTGAATCATAACCCTGGCTTGGGGGAACAGCTTCTCGGCCAGGGCGTGCCCAAACGGACGACGAAACGCCGCGGCGCGGAAGATCTCGCTGATCTCCTCGTAGGAGGCGCCCCGGCGCAACGGGATGAGCAGGTCCGCTTCATCGTCCCGCAGCAGGCACAGCCGCAGGCGACCGTCCGCCGTGAGTCGCAGGCGGCCGCATTTGGCGCAGAATGGCTGGCTGACCGGGCTGACGAAGCCGAGCCTACCCGCTGCCCCGGCGAAGCGGTAGGTGCGAGCGGGATCTTGGCCGGAGAGATCAAGGGGCGCAAGCGGTCCCAGCGCCGCCTCGATCTTCGCCATCGTTTCCTCAGACTTCACGACGCCAGCCTCGGCGAAGTCCCCCACGCTGCCAAACGGCATCATCTCGATGAATCGTACCTCCCAGGGACGCTCCAGCGTGAGCGCGGCCAGAGAGACGACATCATCGTCGTTGAACCCGCGCACGACAACGGCGTTCAGCTTGATCGGGGCCAGTCCCGCGGCTGCCGCGGCGGCGATGCCTGCCAGCACCTTCTCCACACGCCCGCCGCGAGTCATCCGGTGAAATTTCGCGGGATCCATCGTATCCAGGCTGACGTTGACACGCCTCAGCCCGGCCCTGGCCAGTGGTGTCGCCAGGTGCTCCAGCAGCAGGCCGTTGGTCGTCATGGCGATATCTTCGATCCCGCCGGTGCCACTGATGTTCTTGACGAGCTCCACAAGGCCCCGTCGGACCGTCGGTTCCCCGCCCGTCAAGCGCACCTTGGTCACCCCGAGGTCGGCGGCGACACGCACCAGCAACAGCAGCTCATCATCCTGCAACAGCTCTTCCGGGGGACGAAAGTCGATCCCCTCCGCCGGCATGCAGTAGATGCAGCGGAGGTTGCAGCGGTCGGTCAGCGAGATGCGGAGGTCACGGAGGTCCCGTCCGAACTGGTCTCGCATGGTCTGTACACACTCACCCGAGGCTCAGCTCAATCTTGACCGCTCCAGACATCATGCCCGGGTTCCAGCCCGGATCCCAAACCAGTCCAACGTTGACGCCCTTGACGCCAGGAATCTCGATCGCTTCGCGATCGCGGCTTGGCGTCACCTGCTCGTGGGCGCTCATGGGTTGGGGCACCCCCGGCATTATTCAGGAGCGGGTTCCTCCTCCGAAAATGTGTGCCCGCACCCGCAACTGTGCTTCGCCCGGGGATTCCGGAAGAGGAACTTCACCCCTCCGAATTCCTGACGGACGTCGAGCTGCAGGCCATTCAGATGGGACAGGCTGTCGTGATCCACTACGATTGTGAGCCCCTCGGTCTCGAAGACACGGTCGGACGGCCCCGGGGGATCCGGGTCAAACGCGAGGACATACGCAAACTGAGTGCCGCTTCCCTCGCACCCTTCCCTTGTGATGCCGACTCGGAGCGCCGTGGTCGCTGGGAGTTCTTGTTGCTTGATCATCCCTTGTAGGGCCTGGCTTGCCGGTGGGGTGAGTGTAATCATGAGATCTCTCCCTTCTTTGTTGTTGTCTGTGACTCGTTCGTGCCCGTCCACCATCCCGTGACCTGCTCCCAACGGTCTACTCTGTCGCAATGGTTTCCCGTCTCCCATCCAACGCGCCCCGCAGTGTGTGCCACGCCAACGTGGTGCATCTCACGCGTGCCGGGAATTCACACACGCCGGCAGCGACTGCCAGCTTTCCACGGTCGTGATGGTCGGTTTCTGCGCGCCTCTCCGGGTCCTCTATGCGATTTCGCGCGCGCAGTCTGAGCACGGGCACAGCCGCCTCAATAGGGCAAAAGCATAGATACCGGTGCTATGTCGATCGCTCCAGGTAAAACGTAGGGCGTAGTTCCCCACCATGTCGATCCCCTCGGGGTGGACCTCTTCTGCGATCTGCGCGGGATCCAGGCGACGCGCCCCGGTCCACTCATCCACGCAGTTGGCGCACGGGCATTCCCGTCGCAGGTAGGGCCAGGAGAAGGTGCTCACATGGTCGTCCACCCAGGTAATGCGCAGGGCGGCACCGGCCACTTTCTCGATCTTGCGGGGTTCTGCCCCAGCCTCGACGCTCATGGTCTCCCTGTTCTCTCTACCGGGCGACGTCCGTGATCTGCAGGGAGGCCGCCGAGGTGTAGGTGTAGTTGCGGATGCTGACCTGGGCGGCCAGTTGTTCCACAATGGCGCGGTACGCCCGGGCGGATGTGCCCTCGGGGTCCGCCACGATGATCGGGGTGCCGGCATCGGCATGCTGACGGATCTGCCGGTCGAGCGGGATCTCCCCCAGGAACGGAACCTCCAGCTCCTCGCTGCGCCGGCGGGCTCCTCCGTGCCCGAAGATCTCCTCCCGCACCCCGCAATGGGGGCACACGTAGTAGCTCATGTTCTCGATGATGCCCAGGAGATGCACCTTGGTCTGCTGGAACAGGCGCAGCGTCTTCATGGAGATCATCAACCCGACGTCCTGGGGGGTCGTCACGATCACCGCGCCTGTCATCGAGACGCTCTGCACGAGGGTGATGTGGACGTCGCCCGTGCCCGGGGGGAGATCCACCACGAGGTAGTCCAGGGGTCCCCAGTCCACTCGAAACAACCCCTCCTGCAGGGCCTTGGTGGCCATGGGCCCCCGCCAGATGAGGGGCTTGTCACCGGGGGCAAGGAAGCCCATGGACATACACCGCACCCCGTGCAGCTCGTGGGGAATGATCAGATCGTTCTTGACGGTCAAGCCCTCGCTGGTCCCCACCATGATGGGAATGCTCGGGCCGTAGATGTCGGCGTCCAGGAGGCCCACGCGTGCCCCCGCCTGGGCGAGCCCGCAGGCAATGTTGACGGCCACCGTGGACTTCCCTACCCCGCCCTTGCCGCTGCCCACGGCAATGATGTTGCGTACATTGGCCAGTGCCGCCTTGTCCAGGCCGGGATGCCGCCGCACCTCGGCCGTCATGGTCACCTGGACCTCCTTCACGCCGGGCAGGGCAAGCACGAGCTGCCGGGCCTGATCGCGCATCTGGTCCTTCACCGGGCAGGCCGGCGTCGTCAGGTTGATCTCAAGGCTCACCGCCGCGTCCTGGATCTTGACGTTCCGCACAAACCCCAGGGAGACGATGTCCCGATGGAGATCGGGGTCCTGGATGCGGCTGAGGGCTTGCAGGACGTCTTGTTCGGTGATGCCGCGTTTTCTGAACATCCCAGTCCTCTCCTTCGATATCCGCGCGATGATCCAGGGCGTGGAGGCGCCAGGCTGGGTTCCTGGGGCAGCCTCCCGCGGTTACTGGACTAGAGCGACATCGTCTCCACACCGGAAATCTCGGGCACGACCGCCATCTTGCGAGGCCGGGCGCGGTTTCTGGGAGGTCGCGGCACTGTCCAGGTAGACAAAGGGCTTGCCGTGCACCATGCGTGCCAGCAGCGGGAAATCATCCCGAATCGCCTCAGGGAGCCCCGTCGCCCTCGCCTCCTTTTCAGAACTCGCGCTCGGGCGTCTCGCCACCAAACAGGAAGGCAGCGTCGGAATGGCGTCTATCCCACCGAGCCCTCCATCTCCATCTCGATCAGCCGGTTCAGCTCCACCGCGTATTCCAGCGGCAGCTCCTTCACGATGGGCTCGATGAAGCCG
>JACQTN010000540.1 GCA_016210785.1 Armatimonadota bacterium | reverse complement strand
GCATGACCTCCCGGTTCATCTCCTGCGGGTTGTCCTTGAACTTGCGCCGGATTTCCTCCATCTTGGGCGCCAGCACCTGCATCGCCTTCATGGACTTCAACTGCTTGCGCGTCAGCGGGTGCAGGATCGCCTTGATGAAGATAGTCAGCACGACGATGGCCAGCCAGTAGCTGCCCGTCAGGCCATGAAAAAAGCGCAGGATCTTGGTGATGATGTCTACCAGCGCGCCAAACATGGACCGCGCGTGGACCTCCTCATGGCACGGGATCGTAACCGCCGGGATGAAGCGGGTGACACCGCAGAAGACGCCGGATCGTCATCCACGCCCCGCGCGCCGGCCCGTATTTGGAGATGGCATCGAGCGCATACTGCGAGCACGAGGGATGGAACCGGCAGGTCGCAGGCAGGTACGGCGAAACGTACCGCCGGTAGCCCCGGATCGCCAGGATGAAGCCGCGTCCCACCAGGCGCCCCATGACCCCCATGGCCTGCGCTCCCCGCTACAAACCCTCCGCCTGCTCCCGCAGGCCCTTGCGCAGGGCCGCGCCCACCGCGTCCACCAACACCCCAAACGGGGCCTCCGCCGCAGGACCGCGCGGCACCACGATCAGGTCGGTCCCCGACGGCACCAGGTCTTCCACCCTGCGCACCGCCTCGCGCAGCCGCCGCCGCAGCCTGTTCCGCCGCACCGCGCCGCCAAAACGGCGTCCCACCGGGATCCCTGCCCGCCTGGCCGCCGTCCCGGTAGACCGCACGTAGACCACCACCAACTCCCCAACAACGCGGCGGCCGCCGCGGTAGGTGAGATGAAAATCTCGGCGCTGCCTCAGGCGATCGATCCCCGGTGTCCTGGAGAGTCCCGAAGACGCCTCATCACACCCGGCGCGCCCAGAGGACTCACCGGGTACGCGCGGGGATTCGCTGGGGACGGGGGAAGACCGCACTTCCCCTCCGGTGCTCAGGCGGTCAGTCGCTTCCGGCCTTTGGCCTTCCGCCTTCGCAACACGCCTCGCCCGCCGGGAGTCGCCATCCGGGCGCGAAACCCGTGCACCCGCTTGCGCCGCCGGGACTTTGGTTGGTACGTTCGACGAACCATACGCGTCCTCCGCGCACCGGACACCCCGCGCCGGCCGCACCGACAAAAACCCCGAAGCACCCGGGGACCCGGTCACGGAAAACCACCGTCTTCCGCCGGACGCTTCAGGAGATGCCTGCAAGAACCCTCAAGACCGCCGATATAATAGCACACGCCGCAACCGCCGCACACCTCGCGGGTCCAAGACACCTGGCGGCCGGACTGCCCGGGAAGAAAACCCGGCCGGACGTGAAGACGCCGTGGGTGACCCGGGAGCACCGGGTGCTCCCGGGTGTGTACAATTTGTGGATAAGCACCGGCTGAGTCCACATTTTCCCCCTGTGGACCTGGTCGATTTTCCACCAACCTTGCCGTCCCTCCGCTCACAGGTACGCCTGTCGGTTGGTCCTTTTTGGGGACTTCCCGAGTGTTATCCACAACTTTATCCACACCTGTGCACAAGTTCGCCCGGGGGTCCGAAACTTCATGCCATCGACTAAACGTTCGACAGGGAACGGGTTACAGCGAATCGAAGTGGAGGTTATCCACAGGAGAATTATCGACAGCCGTGATTGCTCAGCGACCATTCGTCGGGAGAGCGTGAAATCGCTGACCGTTTTCCCTCTCGGGTAGGAGTTTTTCCAGGAACCGCAAATATTCCCAGCCGCTCAGGGAGGACCCACGTCGGTGGAGGCTCGCGACCTCTTCTCCAGACTCCTCCGTGAACGCGCGCGGATCCCAGAAGACCCCGGCTGGCCGCCGGAAGTGCGGGTTGCCGTCTACGACTCCTCCCTGGCCGCGCCTCAGGTCATCTCGATCTCAGCGGAGGACTTCACCGAACTGGTCGGCGAGACGACGGCCCGGACCTACGCGCTCTGCCGCGAGCGCGGCAGCACGCTCCCATACGTGGTCATCCGGGAGATCGTGGAGAATCTCATCCACGCCTATTTTCAGGACGCCGTGATCACCATCCTCGACAACGGCACCGTGCTCCGCGTCTCCGACCACGGCCCGGGGATCAGGGACAAGGAGATGGCGTTCCAGCCGGGGTTCTCCACCGCCACGCGGGAGATGAAGCAGTTCATCCGGGGCGTGGGCTCCGGGCTTCCCGTGGCCCGCGAGCAGCTCTCGTTCCTCGGGGGCAGCATCGCCATCGACGACAACCTGGGCAAGGGCACCGTGGTCACATTGACGCTGCGCGGCCCGCAGGCCTCCCCAGCGGCGCAGACCCCGAAGGTCGCCGAGGAGGTGCGGCGCCGGGCGGAGATGACCACCCGGCAGAAGAAGATCCTGCTCCTCATCGCCGAGCTGGGGTCGGCGGGCCCCTCCACCATCGCCCGGGAGCTGGCCACCAGCCACAGCACGGCGTATCGCGAGCTGCACCTGCTGGAGCGGCTCGGCCTGGTGAAGAACAAGAGGAGCGGGAAGCGCACCCTCACCGAAGAAGGCATTACCCTCCTCGGCGAGGTCTTCAAGCCGTAGGCCCGCGGTCTCCTCAATTACGCGCGGAGGCGTATCATGGACGCGGCGGTGGTCTGGAAGGAAGCGTTGAAGCAACTGGAGGAACGCCTCAACAAGCCCAGCTACGAGTCTTTCATCAAAGCGGTGGCCCCCCGCACGCTGCACGACGATACCTTCTCGGTCACGGTGCCCAGCCGGTTCGCCAAGGAGTGGCTGGAATCACGCTATCACACCCTGATCGGGGAGATCCTGCAGAACGTCCTGCAGCGCCACGTGACCGTGGAGTTCACCGTGGCCGCAGAGGAAATCCCCAGCATCGACATCGCGCCGCACCCGCCGCTGCGCACCACGGAGGGCATGCCCCTCAACGCCAAGT
>JACQTN010000539.1 GCA_016210785.1 Armatimonadota bacterium | reverse complement strand
GTCAGTTCGGTGAGCGCGGTACGATGGTGCACCTTGCACGGATGTCGAACGTGCCGCGCCGCCGGGTGTCTTTCCGGAGAGGAGGTGGCCGCGCTCGAAACGAACGCTTTTTGTAACCCCAAAAAGGAGGGATCGGAGCGTGAGCCGTAGCACTCGCCACCTGGTCGCCCTCGCGCTGCTCGTGCCGCTGTCCCTGGTGGTGACCCCGGCCGCCCTGCCGGGTCCCGCCTCGGCGCCACAGCCCGGCGGGACGCTGATCATCGTCACGCACCAGAAGCCGGCCCACCTCGACCCCGGCGTCCACACCTCCCGGTACACGGCCATGATCAACCACAACACGCACGATCCGCTGGTGTGGCAGGTGGGACCCGACAAGTATGCCCCCGCCCTCGCCGAGCGCTGGGACATCTCGCCCGACTTCAAGTCGTACACCTTTTATTTGCGCAAGGATGTCAAGTTCCACGACGGGACGCCGCTGACCGCGGAGGCCGTCAAGTTCACCTGGGACCGCATCCGCGATCCCAGGACGCGCTCCACCCGGGCTCCTCACCTGGGCAGGTACCTGAGGAGCGAGGCGGTCGACACCCACACCGTGCGCGTCTACTTCGAGGCGCCCTATCCTCAGTTCATGTTCATGGTGGCGAACGTCGGCCTGGGGCCGGGCTCGCCCGCGGCCATCAGGCGGATGGGCGACGCCTTCATGAAGACGCCGGTCGCCACGGGGCCCTTCAAGGTTGAGGGCTGGCCCAACGAGAACACGCTGGTCCTCGCGAAGAACCCCGACTACCGGTGGGGACCCGCGGTCATGAAGAACCGGGGGCCTGCCTATCTCGACCGGATCATCTACCGGTTCATTCCGGACGAGGCCACCAAGACGCTGGCCCTGGAGAAGCGGGAAGCCCACGTGGCGGAGGATCCCGCGCGACATCTGGCGCCGAAGTTCAGGACCGATCCCCAGTTCCAGTTGCTGATGCACAAGACCAGCGGCGTGCCCCAGCACTGGGCCTTCAACACCACCCGCTGGCCCAGCAGCGAACTGGCGGTGCGCCAGGCCGCCAACTACGCGCTCGACAAGGAGCGCATCGCCCGCGTCGCCTTCTTCGGCACCGCCACGCCGGCCAAAGGGCCGCTGACTGACACCAACTGGGCCTTCTGGCCAGACGCCAAGAAGTACTATCCGCACGACCCCAGGAAGGCCGTCCAGATCCTGGAGGAAGCGGGTTTCAAGCGGAACCCGGCCACCAAGATCTACGAGAAGGACGGGAAGCCCATCCGCATGCGCCTGGTCACCACCTCTACCTGGGAGCAGATCCGCTCCGCCACCATGGCCCAGGCCATGTTGAAGGAGGTCGGCATCGACTTCGTCGTGGAGGCCATGGTGTACGACGCCACGGTCATCCGCTACGCCAACAACGACTACGAACTGGGCCGGCTGGGCCTCTCCTTCTTCGACCCCGATGCCCTCTGGGGGGCCTTCCACTCCTCCCAGATCACCGGCGGCACCCAGTGGAACCGGGGCCGGCTGCAGATCAGGGCCCTGGATGACCTGCTGGACAAAGGCCGCGAGCTCAACAACCCGGAGGAGCGCAAGAAGGTCTACTGGCAGGTCCAGAAGATGCTGCTGGACATGGCCAATGCCCTCTACGTCTTCGAGGACCACTACTTCTTCGCCGCCCAGTCCTGCGTCAAGGGCTGGAACTGGCATATCACCGGCGTCTACGAACTGCACAATGTCTGGCTGGAAGGCGACTGCCGCAGGGTCACCAACTGAACCGTGTGACGGGGGCAGCGGGGCGCGGCACGCCCCGCTGCCTCTGATCCCGGCGAGACCCGTGCTGCGCCGCGACGCCCGACACCTCACCACGCCCACACCGAGGCGGAGGCACCCGTGCGCAAGTACATAGGCCGGCGGCTGCTCACCCTGGCGCCCGTCGTCCTGGGCGTCACCTTCGCCGTGTTCGTCATGCTGCACCTGATGCCGGTGGACCCCGTGATGATGATGATTACGGAACTGTCCGCGGGCCAGGCCCCGGTGCAGCCCAACGAGGTGACCCAGGAGCGGTACGACGCCGTGCGGCGGGAGATGGGACTGGACAAGCCCCTGCTGGTGCAGTACGTCGCCTTCCTGTCGAAGGCCGTGCGCGGAGATCTCGGGCGCTCGTTCCAGACCCGCCGCACCGTGTGGGAGATGATCCTCGCCAACGCACCGGCGACGGTGGAACTGGCGGTGGCGGGGCTAGGTCTGGCCGTGGTGCTGGGCATCGCGCTGGGCGTGGTGGCCGCGCTGCGACGCGACACATGGCTCGACGCCGGTGTGATGGCGTTCTCCGTGGCCGGGCTCTCGCTCCCCTCCTTCTGGCTTGGCATCATGCTCATCCTGCTGGTCTCCTACAAGCTCGGCCTGCTGCCGGTGGTCTCCGCGGTGGGTTGGCAGGCCCTGATTCTCCCCGCGGTGGCCCTGGGGCTGCGGGCGTCGGCGGTCATCGCGCGGCTCACCCGCTCCTCGCTGGTGGAGATCCTGCACCTGGAGTACGTCCGGACGGCGCGGGCCAAGGGGCTTCCCGGCAAGGCCGTGGTGCTCAAGCACGCCCTGAAGAACGCCCTCATCCCCGTCGTCACCGTGGTCGGGCTGCAGTTCGGCAACCTGCTCAGCGGCGCGGTGATCATCGAGAGCGTCTTCGGCCGGCCGGGGCTCGGCAGCCTGGCGGTGCGGGCGATCCTGTTCAAGGACTTCCCGCTGGTGCAGGGCACGGTGCTGGTGCTGGCGATCTCCTATGTGTGCGTGAACCTGCTGGTGGACCTTTCGTACGCCTGGCTCAACCCCGAGATCCGGCTGGGCGCCTGAGGGAGCGCGGCGCGATGGCGATCCCCGTGGCCGTCCAGAGACAGGCGCAGGAACTCCCCTTCCAGACCTACCGCCGGGAGGTGTTCCGGCGCCTGGTGCGCAAGCCCCTGGCCATCGTGGGCGCGAGCCTGCTGCTGGTGATGGTCCTCTCCGCCGTCTTCGCGCCGGCGCTTGCCCCCTACGATCCCGACGCCCAGGGCGTCGGCGATCCTTTCGCCCCGCCGTCGGCGAAGCATCTCTTCGGCACCGACCAGTTCGGCCGCGACAACTTCAGCCGGGTGCTGTACGGCGGCCGCATCTCGCTGCAGATCGGCCTGGTCGCCGTGGCCATCGGCGGCAGCGTCGGCCTGGTGCTGGGATGCCTGGCCGGCTACCTGGGCGGGTGGACCGATGAAGTCATCATGCGGGTGATCGACATCAAGCTGGCCTTCCCCGGCATCCTGCTGGCCATCGCCGTGGTGGTGGTGCTGGGGCCGGGTCTGTTCAACCTGATGATCGCCGTCGGCGTCGGGTCCATCCCCACCTTCTCCCGGCTGGTGCGGGCGTCGGTGCTGGCGGTGAAAGAGCGCGACTACGTCACCGCCGCCCGGGCGCTGGG
>JACQTN010000534.1 GCA_016210785.1 Armatimonadota bacterium | reverse complement strand
TGCATGACCAGCACGTCCGGCAGCGCCTGCGCGACTTCCAGCCTTTTCAGGTCAGCCAGGCCATCGTCTCTAAGGCGCTGCCGGACGTGCTGGTCATGCATTGCCTGCCCGCGCACCGCGGCGAGGAGATCACCGACGAGGTGATGGATGGCCCGCACTCGGTGGTGTTCGATGAGGCGGAGAACCGGCTGCACGCCCAGAAGGCGCTGCTGGCCATGCTGCTGGCTTAGTGTCCGCGGAGGAAGTGTCGACTGGCGCGAGGCCTCACCTTTGTGACGCCGTCTGACACGACGCAGGAGAGTGGGGATGCCGGTCCGGTTTCGGGTGCTCGACGTCCTCGACATCGCCATCGTCTCCTTCCTGGTGTATCAGATCCTCATGCTCATGCGGGGGACCAGGGCGGTCCAGCTCGCCATGGGGCTGGGCGTCCTGTTCGTCGCGTACGCCTTGAGTCTGGTGCTGGGCCTGCACACGCTGCGCTGGATCCTGGGCTACGTGGGGCTGGTCATCCCCATCGCCTTGCTGGTCATCTTCCAGCCGGAGCTGCGCCGCATGCTGGAGCAGCTGGGGCGCGGCGGCCCGCTGGTCTCCGCCCTGACGCCCGGGCTGGACCGCGAGGCGGCCATCCGCCTGGTCAACGACGTGGCCCGCGCCGCCCGCATCCTCTCGCTGCGGCGGATCGGCGCGCTGGTCGCCATCGAGCGCCGTACCGGGCTGCAGGACTTCACCGAGACCGGCATTCCGGTGGACGCCGTGGTCACGGTGCAGTTGCTCATCAGCCTCTTCTTTCCCAACAGCCCGCTCCACGACGGCTCCGTCATCATCCGCGGCAACCGCGTCATCGCCGCGGGCTGCCTGCTGCCGCTCACGGAGAACCCGACTGTGGGGCGTACCCTGGGCACGCGCCACCGCGCTGCCCTGGGGCTGTGCGAGCAGACCGACGCGGTGGCAGTGGTGGTCTCTGAGGAGACCGGCACCATCTCCCTGGCCCGGGAGGGAGAACTGGTGCGCGGGTTGTCGGAGGAGGAGCTGAAGGTGCAGTTGATGGGGCTGCTGGTGCCCGGCGGACCGCGGGCCTTCCACTTCCCCTGGAAGAAGACGCCATGAGGCGGCTGCTCACCGAGCGCAACTTCATCCTGGTCCTGTCCGTGCTCATCGCCGTCAGCATGTGGCTGTACGTGGTCGCCACCCAGACACCCACCGGCCTCGCCGTGCGCGAGGACGCCCAGACGCGCATCGTGCCCGTGGTGCCCACGCTGGTGGGCCGGCCCGCGGAGGGGTACACCGTGGGCACGATCCAGGTCTTCCCCACCGCGGTCTCCATCACCGGCCCGCCCGCGCTGATCGAGCGCGTCACCGGAGTGCAGACCCGCCCCGTGTCCGTGGACGGGACGCAGAGCGACGTGGTGCGGCAGGTGAGCCTGCAGCTCCCGCCGAGCGTGAGGGGCAACGAGGGGGACGTGCAGGTGGTTATCCGCGTGGTGGCGGCGCTGGTGGCGACCATCATGCGCGGGGTGCCGGTGCAGGTCAGCGACGTGGGTGAGGGGCTGCGCGTGGAGATGGAGCCCCAGACGGTGGACGTACAGGTGCAGGGTGGACAGGCCGTAGTGCTGCGCCTGCGTCCCTCCGATCTGACCGCGGTGGCGAGCGTGGCCCGGCTCGGCCCGGGCCGCCACCGTCTTCCGCTCACCGTGCGCGCGCCCGAGGGCGTGACGGTGATCTCTACTATCCCCTCCACCGTGCAGGTCGTGCTCAAGGAGCCCTAGCGCCGTGGGCCGCCTGTTTGGAACCGACGGCATCCGGGGCGTGGCCAACGCAGACCTCACCCCCGAGCTCGTCCTGCGCGTGGCGCGGGCCGCGGCGACGGTGCTGGGGCGGGGCGCGCCCGGGCGCGTGATGATCGGCCGCGACACGCGCCTCTCGGGCCCGCTGCTGGAGGCGGCCTGCGTGGCCGGCGTCTGCTCCGTCGGCGGGGAGGCGGTGCGGTGCGGCATCCTCCCCACGCCCGCCCTCGCCTACCTGACTGTCCGCGGCGACGCCATGTGCGGCGTGATGCTCTCGGCCTCCCACAATCCCATCGAGGACAACGGCGTGAAGATCTTCGGCAGGGACGGCTTCAAACTCCCCGACCCGGTGGAGGACGAGATCGAGCGGCTGCTGGAAGGCCCGGATGCCCTGCCGCGGCCGGCGGGGGCGGCGCTGGGAGAGGTCGCCGACGACCCGGGCAGCGCCGACCGCTACCTGGCGTGGCTCGTGAGCCTGGCCCGCGGGCGCCTGGACGGTGTGCGCATCGTGGTGGACTGTGCGTACGGCGCGGCCTACGACCTGGCGCCCTGTCTGTGGCGGGAACTCGGGGCCACCGTCATCCCGCTGAACGCGGCGCCGGACGGGGCGCGTATCAATGTCGGGTGCGGGTCCACGCACCCGGCGGTGCTGCAGGAGGCAGTGCGGCGCGAGCACGCCGACCTGGGGTTTGCCCACGACGGGGATGCGGACCGGGTGATTGCGGCCGACGAGCGCGGGAACATCGTGGATGGGGACGGTATCATCGGGGTCTGTGCCCTGCACCTGGCGGCGCGCGGCGACCTGCCCGGCCGGCGGGTGGTGACGACGACGATGAGCAACCTGGGGCTGGAACAGGCCCTGGCCCGCGCGGGCATCGCACTCGAGCGGACGGCCGTGGGCGACCGGTTCGTCCTGGAGCGCATGCGGGAGCTGGACGCGCCGCTGGGCGGCGAGCAGAGCGGCCACGTCATCTTCTTGCGGCACGCCACCACGGGCGACGGCTTACTCACCGGTGTGCAGCTCGCCAACGTGCTGCTGGAAAGCGGGCGCCGCCTGTCGGAGCTGGCGTCGATGATCGAGCGGCTGCCGCAGGTGCTGCACAACGTGCGGGTGGAGCAGAAGGCCGGGCTGCTGGACCGGCCCGAGGTGCGCCGCGCCATCGAGGAGGCGGAGCACGCGCTGGGACGGCGGGGACGCCTGTTCGTCCGTCCCTCCGGCACAGAACCGCTGGTGCGCGTCATGGTGGAGGCGGCGACCCAGGAGGAGGCGGAGGCCACCGCCACGGCCGTGGCCTGGGCGATCGCCCGGGCGGCGGTCGGCGAGTAGCGAGGCGTTCGGCCCCTCACCCCCAGGGGAGAGGGGAAAGAGGAAACCTGGGGCCGCGGCGGTCTGGAGGGCGTCGTCATGTGCGGGATCATGGGGTACATCGGAGACCGGCAGGCGCTGCCGATGCTGTTGGACGGCCTGCGCCGGTTGGAGTACCGCGGCTACGACTCGGCGGGGGTGGCGGTCGTCCGCAACGGCCGCATCGACCTGCGCAAGGCGTCCGGCAAGCTGTCCCGCCTGGAGCAGGTGGTGAAGGTCGCGCCGGTGGCGGGCTCGGTGGGGCTGGGCCACACCCGGTGGGCCACCCACGGCGATCCCACCGACCGCAACGCCCACCCGCACGCCGACTGTACCGGCCGCGTCGTCGTCATCCACAACGGGATCATCGAGAACTACCTGGCGCTGAAGGAGGAGTTGCTGGCGGCCGGGCACCGGTTCCAGTCGGACACGGACACGGAGGTGCTGGCGCACCTGATCGAAGCGGAGTACCGCGGCGACCTGGAGGGTGCGGTGCGCCGCGCCGTGTCCCGGGCGCACGGGGCGTACGCCATCGCGGTCCTGTGCGCGGACGAGCCCGACAAGATCGTGGCCGTGCGCTACATCAGCCCGCTCATCGTCGGGCTGGGCTCCGGCGAGATGTGGATGGCGTCCGACATCCCGGCCCTGCTGCCCTACACCCGGCACGTCATCGTCATCGAGGACGGCGAGATGGCCGTGATCACCCGCGACAGCGTGCGCCTCAGCAGCGTGGACGGGAGGCCGGTAGAGCGCCCCATCATGCACGTGACGTGGGACGCGGAGGCGGCGGAGAAGGGCGGGTACGCCCACTTCATGCTGAAGGAGATCCACGAGCAGCCGCGCGCCCTCCAGGAGACCATGATGGGGAGGCTGGACGAGGGGCGCGTGGTGCTGGACGGCATCAGGTTCCCGCCGGGGTTCGTGGAGACGCTGGACAAGATCTGGGTCGTGGCCTGCGGCACCGCCTACCACGCGGGGCTGGTGGGGCGGTGGTTCCTGGAGCACCTGGCGCGCATCCCCACCGAGCCCGACCTGGCCAGCGAGCTGCGGTATCGGGACGCGCTGCTGGCGGGGAACGCGCTGGCCATGGCCATCAGCCAGTCGGGCGAGACCGTGGACACGCTGACCGCCATGCGCGATTTGAAGAAGCGCGGCGCGCGGGTGCTGGCCATCACCAACGTCCTGGGCAGCACCGTGACCCGCGAGGCGGACGACGTGCTGTACATCCGGGCGGGCCCCGAGATCGCCGTGGCCTCCACCAAGGCGTACCTGACCATGCTGGCGGCGGAGGTCATGCTGGCGGTGGATATGGGGATGCGCCGCGGCACCCTGGATCAGGCGCGGGCGCGCGGCCTGGTGGCCGGCCTGCATGCGCTGCCCGGTCGGGCTCAGGAGGTTCTCAACCGCGAGCCGGAGGTGGTCGATCTGGCCCGCCGCTATGCGTCCGCCTCCGACGTGTTCTTCATCGGCCGCGGGCTCGACTACTCGGTGGCCATGGAGGGGTCGCTGAAGCTGAAGGAGATCTCCTACGTGCACTCGGAGGCGCTCGCCGCGGGCGAGTTGAAGCACGGCACGCTGGCCCTCATCGAGTCCGGCGTCCCGGTCTTCGCGCTGGTGACGCAGCGCCACGTCAAAGAGAAGATGCTGAGCAACATCCAGGAGGTGAAGGCGCGGGGCGGCCTGGTCATCGCGCTGGCCTACGAAGACGACGAGGAGACCGCCCGCCAGGCGCACCACGTGCTGCCCATCCCTCGCGTGGACGATCTGCTGGCGCCCATCCTGGCCATCATCCCCCTGCAGCTCTTTGCCTACCACGTGGCGCGCGAGCGCGGTCACGACATCGACCAGCCTCGCAATCTCGCCAAGAGTGTCACGGTGGAGTAGGGGTTCTCAAGACGCCCCCCGCGGTCCCCTGAACCCCCTGAAACATCCGGAGCGTCTGTTGTTGCTCCCGAAACTGCGCCAGTTGGATGTTTCAGGGGGTTCACCAAGAAATCGCGGAGCGATTTGTTGGGGTGGGACCAACTTCACAATCTCGCCAAGAGCGTGACGGTGGAGTCGGCGGTGCGCTATCCTTAGAGGCGGGCCGCCAGGGAGACCGGTCCGCGACCGCGAATCCCGCTAAGGATACTTCTTATCCCTCTCCCTGTGGGAGAGGGTAGGGTGAGGGGGAGTCCGGCCGCTGGGCGCCTTCCCGGACGCGCCCCGGCGGTGTGCGCGCGGCGGGGCGCCGCCGCGCGATCCGCGCACCACGGAGGGTGTCGTGTCCGTTGACCTTGGCGTGCAGGCCGCGCGCATCGTGGAGACCAACCGCCGCCACGTGCTGTTCTCGTGGTCGGTGCAGTCCGAGATTCCTCCGGTGCCCGTCGTGCGCGGCGAGGGCTGCCATCTCTACGACGCGGACGGCCGCGCCTACCTCGACTTCTCCTCGGGGCTCATCAACACCAACCTGGGGCATAGCCACCCGCGCGTGGTGGAGGCGATCCGCGTCCAGGCCGGCCGCCTGCAGTACGCGGTCCCGGGCCTGCCCAACGACGTGCGGGGCGAGCTGGCCCGGCGCCTGTGGGAGGTCTCGCCAGGACGCGACCTGGTCAAGACGCTCTTCACCACCGGCGGGGCGGAGGCCGTCGAGAACGCCATCAAGATCGCCTGGGAATACACCGGACGGCGCAAGATCCTGACCAATTACCGCTCCTATCACGGCGCCACCCTGGGCGCCATCAGCGCCAGCGGCGACAGCCGGCGGTGGGACTACGAGCCCGGCGTCCCCGGCTTCGTCCGCATCTTCGGCCCCTACCCGTACCGCAGCCACTTCGGCGTGCCGCCGGAAGGGGAGTGCGAGGCCTGCCTGCGCCACGTGGAGGAGGTCGTGCGCTACGAGGGGGCGGAGACCATCGCCGGCATCTTAGTGGAGCCCATCATCGGCGGCAACGGGGTCATCGTGCCGCCGGACGGTTACCTCCAGGGGCTCCGCGCGATCTGCGACCGGCACGGCTTCCTGCTGATCATCGACGAGGTGATGACCGGGTTCGGCCGCACCGGCGCCTGGTTCGCCTGCGACCACTGGAACGTCGTCCCCGACCTCATGACCTTCGCCAAGGGCGTGACCTCCGGGTACGTGCCGCTGGGCGGGGTGATGATCTCCTCCCGGATCGCCGACTGGTACGCGGATCGGTACTTCGGCAGCGGCCTCACCTATAGCGGCCACCCCCTGGCCTGCGCCGCGGGGCTGGCCGCGCTGGACGCGTATCAGGAGGACGGGCTCATCGAGCGCGCCCGCGTGATGGGCGGCGTGCTCGAGACGGAACTGCGCCGCGTCGCCGCCCGCCATCCCTCGGTGGGCGACGTGCGCGGGATGGGACTTTTCTACTGCCTGGAACTGGTGAAGGACCGGCGGACGAAGGCGATGCTGCTGGAGTGGAACGGCCCCGACCACAGTGTGCTGGTGCAGGTGCTGGACACGCTGCTGGCGCGCGGCGTCTTCATGTTCGGGCGGTGGAACTGCCTGTTCGTGGCGCCGCCGCTGATCGTCACAGAGGCGGAGATGCGCCGGGGCGCGGAGGTTCTTGACGAGGTGCTCGCGATTGCCGATCAGGCGGCGGGCTGAGACATCAGCAGAGGGCGTCTCGGAGCCCGCTTCGTTCATGCGCAGGCCCGGCTTCCCACGATGTGTCGGTATCGGCGTTGCGAGTTGAACAACGCAGGATTGAACT
>JACQTN010000533.1 GCA_016210785.1 Armatimonadota bacterium | reverse complement strand
GTCTATGCGGACGGGGCGTTTGCCATCTTCGATTTGCTGGAGCTGATGGACATCGTGGTCTCCTTGCCGGAGGACACGCGTCGGAAACCGAAGTGCCGCATCAGCCACCTGCTGCGGACCCGGCCTCCCGTTTCCTAATCGGTGACCGGACGGCGCCGAGTGGTAGCAGGAGCCTCTGTTTCTCGTCGAGGGTCTCCTGAATCTTGCCGAAAGCCATCCCGCCCCGGCCGATGCTCGGAAGCAGCGGTCGTCCTTCCCTGCGTGCCGGTGCGGCCTCGCTCCCCTGCAGGTTCGAACCTCCGTACGTCTGAATCACAGGTAGCGCCGCGTTTCCTTGACACTCCGAGGAGCGCGGTGCTACGATGCGGGCGAAGCCGCGCTGAACCCACCGTTCCTCGGGGCGTAGCGCAGCCTGGCAGCGCGCGTGGTTTGGGACCACGAAGTCGGCGGTTCAAATCCGCCCGCCCCGACCACTGGTCGGTCCGCCCTCCAGATTGTCACAGCGCCGGCGTCGAATCGCTGGCCATTGTCATGCACGCTGAACACTGAGAAGCTGTCTGGGAAATGCCAATCCAGGGCGCTCCTTGTGCAAAGTGGCGGGGCCCAGCGGTCCGCCCTCGGCGCCCGGGTGTACCGCCGCCGGGCCGTCTGGAGGGAAGAACCACCCTGGTGAAGAATTCCTGACGGCGTGTCCGCAGAATCCAATTACCGGATCACCATCACAGTGAACGGCCAGCTGCGCCAGGTCACGGTGGAGCCGCGGCTGACCCTCTCCCACCTTCTCAGGGAGCACCTGCACCTCACCGGGACCAAGGAAGGCTGCGCCCTGGGCACCTGCGGGGCCTGCACCGTCCTGGTGGACGGCACGGCACGGCTGTCCTGCCTGACCCTTGCCGTGCAGTGCGACGGCAGCCAGATCCAGACGATCGAGGGCGGTGCTGGCGACCCGGTGGTCGCGGCGCTGCAGGAGGCGTTCGTCGCCTGTGACGCGCTGCAGTGCGGGTTCTGCACGCCGGGCCAGATCATGGCCGCGGCGGGACTGCTGGGCCGCGAGAAACATCCTGCGCCGGAGCAGATCCGGCGCGCCACCGCGGGCAACATCTGCCGGTGCGGGGCGTACCTGCAGATCAGGGAGGCGGTCGCCGCCGCCGCTGAGTCGCTGAGCGCGGGAGGACGGAGCCGCTAGAAACGCGTCTGGGAAATCATGCCTCGGTCATGCGCAGGCCCGGCTTCGCCGAGGCCGAGCATCATCTGTGATCCGGAACCCCCACTGTCGCGGGTGCGCCGCGAAGTTGGTGAGCGCGGTAGAACGAAGCACCTCGCACCGAGTCGAACGTGCCGGTTCGTGGGGGAGGCGAAGGGCCTCCCCCGGTCGGAAACAAGGTGAGGGCTGGAGTAGCGTAAAGCCACTCCAGCCAACCTTGCTGGCTAGCGGCTCGCGATCACGCTTTGGCGCTCCACCCATCGCTTCACGTCGGGTGGAGGGGCGTAGAGCCCCACCCGGCTGGTGGTCGCAAGACCCTGCCGGTGCAGCGAGGCCAGCGTCTCGGCCACCTTCAGCCCCATGATCCGCGAGTCCAGCAGCGGCACGCCCATGCGCGGGGCGAGCGCGCGGAAGTGGTCGCCCAGGCTCCCGCACCCCGCGACGACCACCTCCGCGCCGTCCTCTTCAATGACCTTCCGCACTACAGCCTCCACCACCGGCTCTTCATCCGATCCCGCGCGCATCTCGGTGATGGTGAGCGCGGACGGCCGGATGGACGCCAGCCGCTCGCGCAGCCCGAGACGGGTGACCAGATGATCCGCCTCGGCCACCAGGCGCGGCAACCCCACGACGATGGAGAACTTATGGCCGAGCACGGTGGCCACGTGCATGGCTGCCTCGCCGATCCCGACCACGGGCACGCGGCATGCCTGCCGCGCTTCCACCATGAAGGGGTCCATGAAGCACCCCATCACCACCGCGTCGCACGTCTCGCCCGCGCGGTGGATCTCCGCGATCGCAGGCTCGGCGGAATAGATCTGGTGGAACGCATACTCGAGGGTGGTGGGGGCGCCGGGCAGGTCGCGCACCTCGACGGTCGTCCCCTCCCCCGCGACGGACTGCAGAATCTGCCGCAGGTGCGCCACGTACCGGCCCTGCGGATCGGCGCCGGGCAGCAGATAGAAAATCTTCACCGTGCTCGCCCCCCTCTGGAACTGGCTCACTGCACAACCAACCCACGACCCGCGTCGCTGTCCCGCAGCCGCGCGGCCTCAACGCGTCCGCTGCGCTACGGCGCCCTCGCCAGCTCCGCGTCCTCCGGCCCGCGGCACTCCTACCGCGCCCCGGCCACCTCCACGTCTTCCGGGATGAACCCGTAGTCGCGCGTCGCGCCCTCCGGCGTGACCAGCCCGTGACGCAGGTCGCGGACCAGGGCCCGCGGATCGCGCTCGGCCGGCGGGCCGTATCCTCCGCCACCCGGCTGCACGATGACGATGCGCTCTCCGGGCGCCAGCACCGTCCCGCCGCGGATCACCTCCTGATCGCTGCGGCGCAACTGGCGGCCGTTGAGGACGATGCGGGCCAGGCCGCCCGGCCGGCCACCGAACAACCCCAGGGCCGGCTGCTGCAGCATCTCTACGCGCATGGAGAGGTTGACCGGCTGCGTGAACGCGGGGTGCACGCGCAGCACGATCTCCTGCCCGCACCCGCCGCGGTGCCGCCCGGCGCCGCCGGAGTCGGGCAGGAGCGCTGTTTGCTCCACGACGAACGGGCAGCGGTTCTCGTAGATCTCGATGGGGATGTTGGAGGAACTGGTCGGGTACAGGCAGCAGTCGATGCCGTCACCGCGCGCGGTGGCGCCCTTGCCGCCGCCGGTGAGCATGTGGGCGTTGAACCGCCGGCCCTGCTCGTCGATGCCGTTGGCAACGAACAGGTTGGGCACGCCCGTGCCCGCCTGCACGAAATCCGGCGCCACTTCCGCCAGCGCCGCGAACACGATGGAGGGAACGTGGAACCCGGTGCGCGTCCGCCCCTTCACCGGCGCGGGCGGCAGCGCGTTGAGGATCGACCGCTCCGGCGCCGCGACCGTGATGGGCCGGAACAACCCCTCGGTGCTGGGGAGGCTCGGACAGAGGACGCTCTTGATGGCGTTGACGGTCTCCGCGTAGGTGAAGTTCCAGGCGGAGTTGATGCCGGCACGCACCTGGGGGGAGGTGCCGTCGTAGTCGGCGTGCACGCCGTCGCCCCTGACCTCCAGGCGCAGGCAGATCCGTAGGGGCTCCTCGGCCACGCCGTCGAAGAGCATCTCCTGCCGGTAGACGCCGTCGGGCAACCGGCGTATCGCCTCGCGCATCGTCGCCTCCGCGCGACGCTGCAGGTCCTCCGCGATCGGCTCCAGCGTCACGAGGTCGAACTCCTTCATGAACTCGATCAGGCGCGTGGCGCCCACGTGACACGCGGCAATCTCCGCCTCGACGTCGCCCAGCACCGCCTCGGGGACGCGCACGTTGTGGGCGATGATGTCCTGCAGCAGCGTGTTGGGCCGGCCCGCCTCGTAGAGCATGGCCGGTGGGATCCACAGACCTTCCTCGTGCACGTCGCGGGCGCCGGTGTCGTCCAGGGTGCCGCCGATGTCCGGCATGTGGGCGAGGGCGGCCATGAACGCCACCAGGCGCTTCCGGTGGAAGACCGGCACGACGATGACGATGTCGCCCAGGTGCCCCGCGCACAGCCAGGGATCGTTGGTGGTGAGCACATCGCCCGGCCGCAGCGTCTCCGGCGGGAATTTCCGCAGCAGGTGGCGCGTGGTGATGGGCATGATGGCCGCGAACTCGGCCACGCTCTTGGTGGAGTGGGCCAGGGCGCGCGCCGACGTGTCCAGCATCTGGCACGCGAAGTCCTGCGCGCCGGAGATGATGGTGGAGAACGCGGTGCGCAGCAGGGCGGTGGCCGATTCATCGATGATGCTCATCAGCCGGGCCCAGGCGATCTCGATGTTCAGCGTGCGCCGTCGCATGGTGCGTGCCATCAGACCTCCTCGCTAACCCGTTAAGGTTGGGTGGAGTGTCTTTACGCCACTCCACCCTTCACCAAGTGTCCGCCCGGGGGAGGCCCTGGCACGTTCGACTTGCGTGCAAGGTGCGCCACTGCACCGCGCTCGCCGTGCTCACGGCGCGCCGGC
>JACQTN010000537.1 GCA_016210785.1 Armatimonadota bacterium | reverse complement strand
CTCGAATCCTGCTGTGGGACCATGGCCAGCCCCATAAGCACCGGCAGGTGTCCCGGTATCTCGCGGCCCACCCCCGCTGGCATGTCGAATGGTTCCCGCCGTACGCTCCCGAACTCAATCCCGTCGAGCAGGTCTGGACGTATCTCAAATATGGGCGCCTCGCCAACTTCGCTCCCAACAACGTCGATGAGATCGACCGCGAGGTCCGTCAGGGGGCGCGTCGCATCACTCGACGGCCCGAGTTGCTCAAAAGCTTCTTTCGGCACTCCGCCTTGCCTTTTCGCATCTAAAGCAGGACATTACTTATACAGACTTCAATAAAGCGACTGCCTCGACGTGACGGACTCAGATTGCCGGATCGCACTAGCGTGGGGGATCCTCCTTGCTCCAACGCAAGGATTTTCAGACTTCACTGGTGCGATGCTTGTGGGGGGAAGGGAACGTCTGTCCCGCGATCCCGTCCTGCGACAAGAGCTCGGGTGCTTGTGCTGAGCGGATTGCTCTTGCCCCGGGAAACTGACGCACCGGGGGATGCTTGATTATGACCGAGGTCACACGCCGGCGGTTCTTGAGAGCACTGAGCGCGATACCGGTGTTGGGTACCTTGGCCACGCTGGGCTCAGCGTTCGTGCGGTTCCTGAAGCCGAACGTCCGGCCATTTGATATGATGCACCTCATCGGCCGGGATGTGGCGCGAGGCGAACCCGTCATCGCGGCACGTCTGTCGGAGCTCAGAGAACCCTGGAACTTCAAGTACTTCGTGTTTGCCCAGAAGTATCCCCAGTACACCGCGGAGGGCTCCAAGGTGTCCAACGTGCCCGGGGTGATCATCAGGTTGCCGACCAGGGTTCGGCTGCCCTGGCGGTGGGCAGGGGTTGACAAGCGGTCCAGCGACATTGTTGCCTTCTCCCGCATCTGCCCCCACCTGGGCTGCATCTTCAATTATGTGGGGCGCTGGCAGCAGGTGACCGCAGGGTACGGTGGGTACGTCCCGCCGCAGTCCCGCAGGCACGCCGTTGATGTTCACGATCGTTCTGGCGACTAGCGTAAGCAGCCTGCTCAGCCGCGATACCATTTACACGCTCAAGCTCCGGCGGCGCGGCATTGACATTCTGCGGGGACGGACCGCCAACCTCATGGAGTTGCTCACCGTCGGCGATGCCATGCGGCCGCTTCCGCGGGCTCTGCCGCAGGACCTGACCCTCGACGAGGTGATCGCCCGCCTTACCGAGCAAGGCACAGACACGCTCCCCGTCGTCGACGCCGACGACGCCTACCGTGGCATCGTCACCTCGCACGAGGTCGAGTCTGCCGTGCGTGATAACGTGCTCGATGCCGTGGCCGGCGACCTTGCGCGCGAGGCGCCCGCGCTCCACACGGACCAGAATCTGGAAGCCGCCCTCCGCGTCCTGGTGCGCGAAGGGACTTCCGGCCTGCCGGTGCTCGATCCCGATGGCCGTCGGCTCGCGGGCTGGCTCACCCACCGTGATGTGTTGCGCGCCTACGGTGAGCGTCTCGAGCAGGACATCGCCCGGGCGATCAAAGAAACCGGCCAGCCCGCCTCGCGCCCCCGGGTGCGGAGGCCATCACTCATCCGGCGCTTGCGCAGCTGCGCGGATACCGCGTCGTTGATTTGCACATCGCTCACGACGGCGCTCCAGCAGGAGTGCGGGTGGCAGATGTTCCGTGGCCTCCTGCGTCGCTGGTCATTGCCATCAGGCGCGGCGAGAAGGCCTTTGTACCCACGGGGCAAACACAGCTCCAGCAGGGCGACCGGCTCACCGTCCTGGTGCGGGCGGACCACGCGGGCGACCTCGCCGACGCTCTCGGTGTTGAAGGGGTGGGTTCGACCGGTGCCGGCTCGCCTCCGCCCTCCCGCCCATGAGACCGGACGATGCGTAGTGTGTCAGATCTGCCGGAGTCGCACTTTGAGATCATCCTGCCCCCACTGGACGAGCGGGGCCGGTACCTGGCGGCCAAGACCCTGGTCGAGGTGAAGGGCCTGGAATGGACCGAGGCCCGGGACCTGGTCTCCCGTCAGCCGACCCTCGTCCCCTGCGGGCCGGATGCCGAGAAGGCGCATAGGCTCCATCGGGCATTGGCGAGTGCGGGCATCAAGGCACCAATCCAGGAAGTCGATCCCGAGACCCTGCGAAGGCAGCTCTCCATTTTGACCGGTCTCCCGCCAGCACCCCGGCGCTCGGGCTCCACGCGGCTGCGCAAGTTCCTGATCTGGGCCCTCGCCTTGTACGTGGTTCCGTTCCTGGTCTTCAAGGCAGTGACCTGGATAGGAGCGCGGGAGGAGCAGCTAGTGCCGGACTTGGGCGGCCAGTCCCTGTTGTCGTTGGAGCCCTCCGGGAACATGAGCCTCCAGGTTTCCAGGGGCCCGACGGCCATCACGGTCAGGAACACCGGAACAACTTCGTGGCAGATGTGTTCCGCGTCACTCAACGACTATTATTTCCGAAAGTTTGACGCGCTGCCGGCTGGAGGCACGGTCCAGCTGTCACTCGACG
>JACQTN010000528.1 GCA_016210785.1 Armatimonadota bacterium | reverse complement strand
GTCCCATGGAACTGCCCACGCTGCACCTCGATCACCTGCGCCATCTCACCGACGATCTGGGGATCCTCCAGCACGCAGTCTACACGGTGCCCAACTACGCCGAAGGGTACACCACCGACGACAATGCCCGGGCCCTGATTGTTTTCGTGCTGCTCGAGGAGGCCAGCGGGTCCGGCATTCCGGAGACGCGCTGGCTGACGTCGCGCTATCTGGCCTTTCTCTTGCACGCCTTCAACCGGGCGGCGGGACGGTTTCGGAACACGCTGTCGATCGATCGCCGATGGCAGGAGGAGGTCGGATCAGAGGACTGTCATGCCCGGGCACTGTGGGCGGTAGGCGTGGTGGTGGGCCGGTCGTCGCATGAAGGCCTGGTCGGCCCGGCCCATGGGTTGTTCGACGCGGCGCTGTTACCAGCGCTGGAGTTCACCAGCCCGCGGGCTTGGGCGTTTGTGCTCTTTGGTCTCCAGCAGTATCTGCAGCGGTTCCCGGGCGACCGGAGAGCTCGGGGTGCCCGGGAAGCGCTGGTGCAGCGGTTGCTGGATGCCTACCGGCAATACCGCGCGCCTGACTGGCACTGGTTCGAGGATGTGCTGGCCTACGCCAACGCCAGCCTGCCCTATGCGCTGATCGAGTGCGGGCAGGCGATGGAGCATGGGGAGGCGGTCGAGATTGGCCTCGCGGCGCTGGAGTGGCTGGCCGATCTCCAGCGCTCTCCCCACGGCCATTTTGTGCCCATCGGGTCCAACGGATTCTACCGCCGGGGTGGTGACCGCGCCCGGTTCGATCAGCAGCCCATTGAGGCGCAGGCGACGGTGTCAGCGTGCCTGGCGGCGTACACGCAGACCGGCGCCCGCCGCTGGCGCGAGGAGGCTGAGCGTGCGTTTGAGTGGTTCCTCGGCCGCAACGACCTGGGCATGGAGCTATATGATCCGGTCACCGGCGGATGCCGGGATGGGTTGCATCCCGATGGCGTCAACCAGAACCAGGGCGCGGAGTCGACGCTGGCGTTCCTGCACGCGCTCCTCGAGATGCGCCTGGCAGAGCACATCGTTCGTCCCTTTGGAGGGGTGCGCAGGGACGATGCGGCCCTGGTGCCGGAATCGGTGGGAGATCGCCGCTGAGCCCGCAGAAGGCAACGGCCATGCGCGTCGCCATGCTGGCGCCCATCTCGTGGCGCGTGCCGCCCCGGCACTACGGGCCCTGGGAGCGTGTCGTCTGGCTGCTCACCGAGGGGCTAGTGGATCGCGGCGTGGATGTCACACTCTTCGCCACGGCCGACTCATGCACCCGCGCCCGTCTGGTCGCTACCTGTCCACGTCCGTGCTCGGAGGACCCCAGTCTCGATCCGAAGGTGTGGGAATCGCTGCACGCCGCTGCGGTCTTCGAGCGCGCAGGAGAGTTCGATGTGATCCACAACCACATGGACTTCCTGCCGCTGTCCTACAGCGGTCTGGTGCGGACTCCTGTGGTGACCACCATCCATGGGTTCTCCTCAGAACGCATCCTGCCCGCGTACGAGCGGTACAATGGCCACACGGCCTACGTGGCGATCAGCCACGCTGACCGGCATCCGCGGCTGGACTACGTCGCCACCATCTACCACGGCATTCTGCCGTCCGAGTTCACCCTCCGCCGCGAGCACGGGGAGTATCTGCTGTTCTTCGGCCGCATTCATCACGACAAAGGGACGGCCGAGGCCATCGAGGTCGCCCGCCGCGCCGGGCGTCGCCTCATCATCGCGGGCATCGTGCATGACCGCGCCTACTTCGATCGAGAGGTCGCGCCGCATCTCGACGGCGATCGGGTGCAGTACCTGGGGTCGGTCGGCGCCCAGCAGCGCGATGCGCTGCTGGGCGGCGCGTACGCGCTCCTCCACCTTATCAACTTCAACGAGCCGTTCGGCCTCAGTATGGTGGAGGCCATGGCGACCGGGACCCCCGTCATTGCGCGGGGCCGGGGAGCGGTTCCGGAGATTGTGCGTCACGGGATGACGGGGTTCATCGTGGAGTCCGTAGACGATGCCGTGCGTGCGCTGGCAGAGGTCCCCACCCTGGACCGCGCACGGGTGCGGGGGTACGTTGAGCGCCACTTTTCGGCAGACCGCATGGCCAGTGAGTACATCGAGGCGTACCGTGAGGTGCTTCGCCGTCAGGGCTCGTCACCATGAAGTTCCGGCTGGGGATCAACTACTCGCCCGCCGACACGGCGATGAGTTGGTGGCGGCGGTTCCACCCCGCCCAGGTGAAGGTGGACTTCAACCCGCATCCGCGAGGCCGGGTTCGACAGCGTCCGGCTTTTCCTGCTGTGGGAGGATTTCCAGCAAACAGTAAACGCGGGTACTGGTCTCTCAGATAGCAAGAAGCGGACTGTGTAGGACCCAGTATCGCCGCCGGTGCCCCACGAGATATGGTCGGCTTCGGCCTTCGAAAACTCCAGCAGTTGCCGCATTACAGAAACGACACCCTCTGATACCTCCGCACGTTCTACACGCTGCGGAGTGCACCGTTCAGCCGCGCTCGCCGACTTCGCGTCGCCCCCCTGGTTGTACGGCACCCGAATCCCGAGTGATGCTCGGACTGACCGCCCTGAAATCTCTGAAAGGCTTCAATCTGCCGAGTGGGGGTTCTCCAGAGATTTCAGGGTGGTCACTCGGCGGCGCGTGTTCCGTTCCCTAACGTGTCTGACGCTGCTCGACTTCCGACTCACCGGCGCAGCCGGTCCTGCGCATGCTCCCGGCCCGCCGCCCAGATAAATTCTCTCTGGTGAGCCGCGAGGCGAGCGGCGACCGCAACGTGGCGTCCGGCGTGTACACGGCGAACCGGTCGCGCCCGCTCTCCTTGGCCATGTACATCGCCACGTCGGCGTGGGCGAGCAGGGCATCGGTGGTGATGCCGTGCTCGGGGAAGAGCGCAATGCCGATGCTGGTGGTGATGTGGACGGGGTGCCCGTCGATGAGCACCGTGTGCTGCCGCAGCGTCTCCAGCAGGTGGCGGGCCACCGCCTGCGCCTGCTCCACGTCGGTGTGCGGGAGGAGGATGGCAAACTCGTCGCCGCCGAGCCGGGCCAGGATATCGGTCTCGCGCAGCCGCCGGTGCAGCAGGCCGGCCAGCCTGGCCAGGAGCTTGTCGCCCACCGGGTGGCCCAGGCTGTCGTTGACGATCTTGAACTGGTCCAGGTCCAGGAAGAGCAGCGCGCCGTGGACGTCGTAGCGCCGCGACCGGGCCAGCTGCAGCTCCATCTCCTCCAGCAGGCGCCGCCGGTTGAACAGGCCGGTGAGGCTGTCGTGGTCGGCCAGGTACGCCAGTTCCTCCGCCAGCCGCTTGTGCTCGCTGATGTCCCGCGCGATGGAAGAGAAGAACTCCACGGTGCCGTCCGGCGCCCTATGCGCCAGGATGACCTGCGAGACCGGGACCTCCCGACCGTCGCGGTGCAGGAACGCGGTCTCTCCACTCCACGATCCCTCGCGGATGGCCGTGGGGATGCCCACGTTGAGGACGATGTCCCGCGCCCAGGCCGGCTGGCGCTCGCCGATGGCCGCCTGCCGCGCATCCTCCTCCGCGATGCCCAGCAGGTCGCGCAGGGCGCGGTTTCGGTAGATGATGCGCCCCTGCGCGTCGGCGATGCGCACGAAGTCGGTGGTGGCCTCCAGGATTGCCGTCATCCGCGCCTGGGCGGCCTCCGCCCGCCGGCGCCCCGTCACGTCCACGGCCAGGACCAGCCGGGCCGGGCGGCCGTCGAAGGTCACCGTGTGGGCTGTCATCTCCACGTCGATGATGGTGCCGTCCTTCTTGCGATGTCGCCGCTCGCGGGTCAGGTCGAGCCCTGTGGCCACGGTCGCCATGTCCCTGAGCAGCGGGGGGATCTCCTCGGGCGGGCGGATCTCCTTGATGGTCATCGAGAGGAACTCGTCCCGCGAGTACCCGTAGTGCTCGGCGGCCGCCTTGTTGACCGCCAGAAAACGCAGGCACTCGATGTCGTAGACAAACATCGGCATGGGGTTCTCGTCGAACAACAGGCGGTACTGCTCTGCTTCCGCGGGGAACGCATGGAGAAGGGCGGCCACGGCGGGCTTCGCGGATCCTCGGGAGGCGCTAGGACCCGGGCGCTTCCTCTGCGCCCCCTGAGAGGTCTGTGTCCGATGCCTCATGGACGCCAATCCGGCAGCCAAAATCTCCACAAAAGTGATGTCATAATTTTACTTAGTATAGTTTCTTCGAAACGCCGTGACAATTGGGAAATTGACAGATTGAATTACAATCAACCCATGACTTCCGCGCGTTCTGCCCTCCTGCACACTCTGCCGTGCGGCGCCGGTGAGTGAATGGCGTGGGCGCGGCCCTCAACGGTCCCGGCCACCACCGGCCGGAGGACCTTCTCCGGAGGACCTTCTGACGAGGCGGACACGACTATGTGTCGGGCGGAGAGCGGGGGGAACGAGCACAGCCCGTTGTGGCCGGGTCCGCAGGCGGGTGCAGACCCCCGGACGGGTCGATCGCGTCCCCTGCCGGCGCCGCTGCCTCACGGAGGAAATGGCCCGGGAGGTCTTGAACTATCCCCCATAGATTCTCAGAGTCCCCCCAGTTGGGCCACCGCGCCGCGCGGAGTCCCCAAGAGTCCAGCGGTCCCGCCGGGAGACTGGAGACGGCACGTCGCGCGCCCCGGGTGCTCAGAAGCTGAGTGGGTGGTGCCAACCAACGTAGCTCCTTGCAGGACGAAGCAGACGCTCAGAAGCTGGGTCGGTGGTGCCAATCCAGGTAGCGCCTTGCAGGACGAGGGAGACGCCAGAAAGGAGCAGGCCCATGGCTTCCGGACCCACCGCCGAGATCGGCCTGGTCGGCGACGTGTATGTCGAGCGCGAGGATCCGGCCGGGGCGATACGCGCCGCGGCTCCGTACCTCGCGGAACGCTTCGACCTGCGCTTCGCCAATCTGGAGACGACATTCTCCACCCGCGGGAAGCTCAAGCGCTCGTTTCCGTGGGCCAGCCTGCGGGCCAACCCCCACAACGTCGCCGTCCTCACGGCCGGGAAGTTCGACGTCGTCTCCATCGCCAACAACCACACCATGGACTACGGGCCCGACGCGTTGATGGACACCGTCGCGCTGCTGGACCAGCACGGCATCCGCTACGTGGGCGCGGGCGCCAACTGGAACCGCGCCTGGAAGATGGAGGTGCTGGAGGCCCACGGGGTGCGGGTGGGCTTCCTGGCGGTGGAGGCTACTCAATGGACGTGGATCGAACACGACGCCATGCCCGACCGCCCGGGCATGGCCGCGGTCTTCGTCTCCCCGTTCTTCCCCGACCACGTGGATGGGTACCGGCTGCGCCACCTGCTGGAGACCGTGGAGCGGTGCCGGCCCCAGGTGGACGCGCTGGTGGTGTCCATGCACTGGGGCATGTCGGTCTCGCAGCAGGTGTGCACGTATCAGTCCTTCGTCGGCCGGCAGTTGATCGACCGCGGCGCCGACGTGGTGGTGGGCACGCACCCGCACACCCTGCAGGGCGTGGAGGTCTACCGCCGGCGGGTGATCTGCCACAGCCTGGGCAACTTCGTCTTTGACAGCCTGCTACTTCCGCCCGAGTCCGCGGTGGTGGGCTGCACCTTCTCCAAGCGGGGGCTGGAGCGCGCCTTTCTGCGGCCCACCACGCAGGCGGACGGGCAGGTGCACGTCCTGTCGCCGTCCGAGGGGCGGGGCCGGCCCATCGTGGAGACCCTGCAACGCCTCTCCGCCGACCTGGACACCTACCTCAAAGTAGACGGCGACGAACTCGTCATCATCGACCGGCGAGGCGACGAGTAGGAGAGTCACCATGAAGGTCATCGACGAGACGCAGACGGTGGTCATCGGCGCGGGGGCGGTCGGCACCGCCATCGCCTACTTCCTGGCGCGGCGGGGCGCCGACGTGGTGCTGGTGGACCGCGGGCCGGTGTGCGGGGAGACCAGCGCCGCCACCGTGGCCCTGGTGTGGGTGCAAAGCAAGGCGCCCGCCCACTACACGCGACTGAGCCTGCTCTCCTCCAACCTCTACGCGGCGATCAGCCCCGAGTTGGACGAGGACGTAGAGTTCCGGCGTCCCGGCGGCATCCAGCTCGCGCTGAACGATCAGGAGGTGGAGGTGCTGGTGCGGCGCGCCGAAGTCCAGAACCAGGTGGAAGGGCTCAACGTGCAGATCCTGGACGGCGACGCGGTGCGCCGGGTGGAGCCGGCGGTGGGCCCCGACGTGGTGGGCGGGTCGTACTGCCCGTGGGACGGGCACGTCCACTCCCTGGCGTACGTGCACGCCCTGGCCCGCGGCGCCCGGCGGCGCGGGGCCCGCATCCGCACCTTCACCGCGGTCACGGATATCCTGCGTGACGGCGGCGGCGCTGCCAGCGGCGTGGTGACATCGGCAGGCGTCATCCGGACGCGCAACGTGGTGGACGCGGCCGGGGTGTCCAGCGGGCTCATCGCGCACATGGTGGGCGTGAAGGTGCCCATCGTCCCCTGCCGCGGGGAGGTGGTGGTCAGCGAGCCGCTGCCGCCCCTGGTGAGCCGGCCGCTGCACCTGATTCGGCAGAGCCCCACCACTGGCATCTTCCTGTTCGGCGAGACGCACGCCTTCACCGGACTGGACCGCACCAGCACGCCGCAGGCGATCCGGCACAACGCCCAGCGCGCCATCAAGCTGATCCCGGCGCTGCGGCACGCGCAGGCCCTGCGCGTCTTCGTGGGGCTGCGCCCGTGGCCGCCGGACGGCCTGCCCTTTCTGGGCCCGGTGCCGCGGGTGCCGGGGTTCTACGTCGCGGTGGGCCACAGCGGCATCACCCTCTCCCCGGGGTACGGCAAGATCGTGAGCGACCTGATCCTGGATGGTCGCACCGACGTGGACCTGTCGCCGTATGATCCGTGCCGTTATGAGGATCGCGATGAGGTGACCATCAAGGCCGGCACCCACGCGGTGACGATCCCGATGAAGGGGCCGCGGTGGCCGGAGGTGCTGGTGGAGAAGCCCGCGGCGGCGTGAGGGAGGGGATCGCGGCGCGACGCGGCGCACCTGCCCGCGGCCGCGGTCTTCGGGGCGAAAGCAGGCGACTCAATGGAAGGAGCCGGGACGGTGCATCATGGAGCGGAGATCGCGGGTACGCTGCGGGTGGCGCGCGGCGACGGCAGGCCCGTGCGTATCGAGGTGGATGGGACGGCGCTGGAGGCGCGCGAAGGCGACACCGTGGCCGCGGCGCTGCTGGCGGAGGGGCGTTCCATCCTGCGGCATACGCTGCACGGGAAGGCGCCGCGCGGCCTGTTCTGCGGCATGGGATTTTGTTTCGACTGCCTGGTGACGGTGGACGGCGTCCGGTCGGTGCGGGCGTGCGTCACCCCCGTGCGCGAGGGGATGAAGGTGGAAACAGGCTAGCCCGTAAGGTTGGGTGGAATGGCTTTGCGCCATTCCACCCTTCACGATGTCTCCGGACGGGGGCGACCCTTCGTCGCCCCCATTTCCCCCACCCGCGACGGTGCGGTTTCCGAAACAGACGCGATGCTCGGCCTCAGCCAAGCTGGGCC
>JACQTN010000535.1 GCA_016210785.1 Armatimonadota bacterium | reverse complement strand
TCGGTGAACAACCCAAATTCCTCCTTACCGCGCCTGGAGGCGCGCTATTGGCGGGTTCTCGAATCGGGATTGTCATGAGGTCAGATCAAATGCCGCCGGATTCAGGTTAACCAGGATCATACGCCGGAAAGCGGGCGCGCGCCTCTGGCGCGGAGGTTCGCCTTTTCGGCCCTACCTTCACAGGGGGGAGGAACAGAAGAGGAACCCGCGGCGGAGCGTCCGAACAGCCTCTTCATGGCGGTCGCCATACGTTCCATGAAGGTCCAGAGCGCTCAGTGGCTGGCGATCGGCCTGACCCCGCTCACCATACTCCTCCTGCTTCTCCACGCCGAGCACTACAACATCCGCCTGCAGATTCCGGCCGCGCACTTCATTCTCTGCGCCGGCATCAGCAGCCTGGGTGCCGCCCTGGCCCTCATCGTCGGTCTGGTGGCCCACCGGGTCCGAGACGTGCGCATCCTTCTGCTGTCCCTGGCCTTCTTCGCCGCCGCCGGGTTCTCGGTCGTCCACGGTCTGTTTACCTCCGACGTGCTGGTGAAGTTCCCCTCTCCCGGCCGGGGTTGGACGCACGTGGTGGGCTTCGGGCTCGCGGCGACATTGCTCGTGGCCAGCGGCTTCGACCTTCCGGATCGGATGAAAGGCACGCTCCTCCGGGGCCGCCGCACCTGCTACGTGTGTCTGTTTGCGCTGATCGTGGCCGCGATCTGGGTCGTTCTGCGCCTCCCTGACCCGAGGCTCGGCGGCGACGCTCTGGCTGCCAACTACGGGTCGCCGTACCTGCGGGCCCTGGCCATGTGGGGCATCCCCGCCGGCACGATCGGGTTGCTGGCCGTGGCCCTCCATCGCAACATCCAGGACTACCGCCTCGCCCAGCTTCCGCTGCAGGGAGCGATCGTCTCCGGATTGCTCTTGCTGATCGTCGGCCAGATCGGCCTGGCGGCCTCCCCTGTCTGGCACCTTTCCTGGTGGCTGTACCATGTCCTGGTCTTCTTCGGGTTTGTGACCATCCTGCTGGGCGTCGTCGCCCAACTCGGGCGCGGGACGACGCTTGCGGACTCTTTCCAGGCGCTGTTTGCCCAGGGCACGATGGAGAAGCTGGAGCGGAGCTACAATGACGTCATCATCGCCCTCATCACCTCGGTGGAGGCCCGCGACCCCTACACGCAGGGTCATTCCGCCCGCGTCTCCCTGCTGGCGACGCTGATCGGCGAGGAGATGCGTCTCTCGCCCGAGCGGCTACGCATTCTGCACCAGGCGGCGCTCCTCCATGACGTGGGAAAGATCGGCGTCCGCGATGCCATCCTCCACAAGCCGGACCGCCTGAGCGACGACGAGTATTCGATCATCAAAGATCATCCCCGGAAGGGCGAGATGGTCCTGCGCAGGATTCCCGCTCTCGCGCCGATGCTCGGCGGGGTCCGCTCGCACCACGAGCGGTGGGATGGCCGCGGCTATCCCGACGGGCTGCGTGGGGAGAGCATCCCTCTGGAGGGCCGGATCATCGCGGTGGCCGATGTCTTCGACGCCCTTACCTCGGGCCGTCCCTACCGTCCTGCCCGATCCTTCGACGAGACCACCGTGGAGATTCGCAAGGGCGCGGGGTCTGCGTTTGACCCCCGCATCGCGGAGGCATTTGAGCGGGTCCTCCCCGTGTACCAGGCGCAGTTGCAGCGGTCTCCTCATCTCGCGTCTGAGGCATGGACTGACTAAACGGGGCCGCGACGTGGGGCCGTGCGCGCCCTTTCACGCTTCGGCAGGTTCAGGCGGGCTCCGGGCAGGGCGAACGGAAGACTCAGACGGGTTTTCGGGCTTTCGAGCGGGACGCTGAGACGAGCGCGACAATCCGCGCGGGAGTCACCGGCCCGGTCGTGATGCGCACGCCGAAGGGCGTGAGCGCGTCCTCGATGGCGTTGGCGAGCACGGCCGGGGGTGCGATGGCGCCCCCTTCGCCGACCCCCTTCACGCCGAGCGGGTTCCGCGGTGACGGACAGTCGAGGTGGATCGTCTCGATCCGCGGCAGGTCACGCGCCCTGGGCACGGCGTAATCCATGAGGGAGCCGGTCAGGAGTTGGCCGGCTTCATCGTAGACGATCTCCTCGCTGAGGCCGCCCCCGATGCCCTGAGCCACCCCGCCGTGAATCTGTCCATCCACAATGACGGGGTTGACGACGCGGCCGCAGTCGTGCACGACCACGTATCGCAGGATTCCCACCATGCCGATCTCGGGATCGACCTCGACCACCGCGGCGTGGACCGCGCTCGCGTAGGTAACCGTGGGCACGCTGTGATAGATCGTGGCCTCGAAGACCGGGTCGGCCACGCGCGGCGCCTGGAACGTGGGCAGGCTTGCCTGGGCGATTCCGGCCATGGTCATCGCGCGGCCCGGGACCCCGCGGACGAAGAGCCGCCCCTCTGCCACCTCGAGATCGGATTCCGCCACCTCCATCAGCGACGCCGCGGCGCGCACCAGCTTTCCCCGCACCTCCTGCGCCGCACGGGCGACGGCGTTGCCTGCCATGACGATGCTTCGGCTGGCGAAGGTGCCCACGCCGGACGCGATCTCACCGGTGTCGCCACCGATCACCGTCACGTCATCAACCCCCACGCCGAGGGCGTCGGCGGCGATCTGGGCAAACGTGGTTTCGTGGCCCTGGCCCTGGGAGCACGCGCCCGTCGCCACCACGACCTTGCCCGATGCGTCCACGCGGACGGTGGCCGCTTCATAGGGGCCGATGCCGGTGCCCTCCACGTATGCGGCGATGCCGATGCCGCGATCGACACCTTGCGTTCTCAACGCCTGCTGCTCGCCGCGGAACCCGTCGTACCCGACCGCCTCCAGCACACGCTCTAACGCGCCGGGATAGTCTCCTGAGTCGTAGATGAGCGGGTGACCATCGCGGTAGAGGAGCCCGACGTCGTACGGCATCTCCTCCGCCCGGATCATGTTGCGGCGCCGGATCTCGGCCGGGTCCATCCCCAAGCGGGCGGCCAGCAGATCCAGCATCCGCTCCATGACAAAGACGGCCTCGGGGCGCCCGGCGCCCCGGTAGGGCGCATGCGGAGTCTTGTTGGTCACCACGGAGCGCGCGTCGAAGGCGGCATGCCGGATGCGGTACGGCCCGAGTATGTGGGCGACCGTGTTGTACGGCTGGACGATCCCCCACGGGTTGTACGCGCCCTGGTCGAGCAGGAAGCGATCCCGAAATGCCAGGATCGCGCCGTCGGAGGACGCGGCGACCTCTGCCTCGTGCAGTTGCTCGCGTGAGTGGGTCGCGCTCACCAGATGCTCGCGGCGGGTCTCGATCCACTTGACCGGCCGGCCGAGCCGGGCGGCGATGATCGGGATCAGGACGTCCTCGGGATAGATCGAGGTCTTCGTGCCGAACCCTCCGCCGACGTCGGGCGTCACGACCCGGACCTTGTGGGCGGGCAGTCCCAGGCTCTCGGTGATCGCCCGCTGGAGCAGGTGCGGGACCTGCGTGGAGGCCCAGACGGTTATCGCATAGTCGTTCGGAGGCAGCACCTGACCGCGTGGATATGGCACCGCGAGCACGCCGCGCGGTTCCAGCGGCATGCCGGCGGATCGGGGTACCATGAATCGCTCTCGCGCCCGAACCGGCGCCTCGGCAAACACACGCTCCGGATCGCCGACGCGTACCGAGAAGCTCAAAGCGGCGTTGTCCTCCCACTCCTCATGGATGCGCGGGGCGCCGGGTGCGAGACCTTGCCCGGCATCGACGACCGCTGGGAGCGCCTCGCAATCCACCGCGGCCAGCGCCAGGGCGTCCTCGGCCGCGTAGGGGTCATTCACGACGATCACGGCGACCGGCTCGCCGGCGTAGCGCACCTTCCCTGCGGCCAGCGGATACTGGGACGCCTCCCGCATCCGGAAACCCACACGGGCCGCAAGAGGTGGCGGCGGCGTGCCTGCTGCCGGGAGCGGGCGGAGGATGCCGGCCAGGTCATCGAAGGTGAAGCAGGCCACCACCGAGGGGTGCCGGCGCACGGCGTCGAGCCGCACTGCGACCAGGCGCGCGTGTGCGTGGGTACTGCGCACGATGGCCGCGTGGAGACAGCCGTCGACGCGGATGTCGTCAACGTACCGCCCACCCCCGGTGAGCAGCCGGGGATCTTCGCGGCGGCGAACCCTGGCGCCGACATACCTGCTGCTCATGAACCTGCCGCCCATTCAGGTCTCTCCGCGCCTGGTCTTCCCCGCGCTGGCCTCCCGCCGGATCCATGCGTGCCGAAGGAGAGATTGCCGGGCGCAACGGTCACCGGTGCCGCCATCGTTGCCGATGCACCGCTGGTCACCGGCGCAGCCGTGGCCTGATCGCGTCGCGAAAGGCAGCAACCTCCCGTTCCGGCATCTCGTAGGCTCCGTCTTTCGTGTGCGCGGGGAAGAGCAACACGTGCTGGACGCCGGCCTCCTGCTGCATCTGGCGTAGGCGGCGTGCGCAGTACTCCGGAGATCCGAACACCCCAAACGTGTCACAGATGCGGGCAGCCAGGTCGTCGGAGATCTCCTCGGGAACGTGATTGTCCGGCAGGTCGATGCCGGCGGCCCGAAGCCAGTACAGGTTCGCCCTGCTGGGATACGTGAGGAAGCTCTGGCCGGGGGCAAACCAGCGGCGGGGCCACCGGCGCGCCGCGTTGACATCCTCCTCGAGGGCGATGGTGACCACGAAGATCGTCGGGATCGCCCCGGGGTCGCGGCCCCCTCTGTGCGCGCCCGCGGCCAGATGTCTCCTGGCCGCGGCGATGGAATCGGGATGAAACCCCACCATCAGGAACACACCGTCCGCGACCTCACCGGCCAGTTCCACCATGCGTGGCCCCGCCGCCAGCATGTAGACCGGAGTGGGGCGCGCGCTGGTATGGCGAAGCCGGGTTGAGGTCGCCCCAAACTGCACGGCGTCACCGGCGAGCAGGCGGCGGATCTTCACGACGGCGTCACGCATCACGTCGACGGTCGCCCTCGGCCGTCCGATGCTCCGGACGGCCAGGAAACCAGGAGCGACGGTCAGGCGCACGCGCCCGGGTGCCAGTTCTTCGAGGCTGTGGGCGAGCGTGGCGAGTTCCACGGGATGCCGGCTGACCGGATTTGAAGTCGCCGGGTACAGCGTCAGCCGGGTAGTTCTGGACGCTGCACGGGCCAGGGCCAGGTACACATCCCGGCCGCTGTGGGGGTGGTCATGGATGCCGACGCCGTGAAATCCCGCATCTTCGCACCGGCGGAGAAACTCTGCGAGCTCGGGAAGAGGGAGCCCGACAGGCACGCGGAGGTCGACCTTGAGGTCCATCAGCCGGCCGGTTGGGTTCTGGCCCCTGAGATCTTACCAGGGATAATACGCCGCAGGGCGGCGGGGGCCTCTGCTGGATGGCTTGCCCCTGGCCCCGGGCTTCGTGTGTCCGGACGTGCGGCTCGGGCTGGCCGTCAACGGGGGAGGTGGAAGTGGTGTCTGGGTCCGAATACATCATCGCGCTGCACGCGGAGCAATGCCGGCGCGGGCGGTCATTCACGCGTGGTGAGGAGAGGCGAGCGCAGATGGTGCACATCGCGGTTCTTGACGATTACCAGGACGTGGCCTTGAAGATGGCCGACTGGAGCGCGCTCGGCCCGCAGATTGCCATCCGCGCGTTCCAGGACCACCTGCAGGACATGGACGCGGTGGCGGCGCGGCTCCGGCTGTTCGAGGTCATCGTGGCGATGCGGGAGCGCACGCCTTTTCCGCGCGCGCTGCTGGAGCAACTGCCGGCGCTGCGGCTGCTCGTGACCACGGGGATGAGCAACGCGGCGATCGACGTGGACGGCGCCACGGCACTCGGCATCACGGCCTGCGGGACCGAAGGTCGCAAGCACACCACGGCGGAGCTGACGTGGGGGCTCATCTTGGCGCTGGTGCGTCACATACCTCAGGAGGACCGGGCCATCCGGGAGGGCCAGTGGCAGATGACCGTCGGCACGGCACTCCGCGGCAAGGTCCTGGGGATCCTGGGGCTCGGCACCATCGGGGCTCAGGTGGCGGCCGTCGGCCGGGCGTTCGGCATGCCGGTGATCGCGTGGAGCCAGAACCTCACCGCCCAGCGGGCCGCCGAGTGCGGAGCCACCCTGGTCACCAGGGACCGGCTCTTCACGGAGGCCGATGTTCTCACCATTCATCTGGTGTTGAGCGAGCGCACGCGGGGTCTCGTCGGCGCGCGGGAGATGGCGCTGATGAAGCCGACGGCCTGCCTGATCAACACGTCGCGCGGTCCCATCGTCGACGAGGCGGCGCTGGTCGATGCCCTCCGACGGGGGATCGTCGCGGGGGCGGCGCTGGACGTCTTCGATGAGGAACCGCTTCCCCCCGATCACCCCTTCCGCCGGCTCCCCAACATGGTGGTGACGCCGCACGTCGGCTACGTCACGGCCGAGAACTACCGACTGTTCTACGGGCAGGCGGTCGAGGATATCCAGGCCTTTCTGAGGGGCGACCCCATCCGGGTGCTCAACCCGGCGGTGCTGGCGTCTGAACGGCGGAGGTGATCGGGTCGGCGGTGGAGGTGACAGCGTCCGCGGCGGGCGTGATTTCGTCCGCGGCGATGAGAGCGGCGGGCGTCCTGGCAAGCAGTGACAGACTGAGGGCGCAAGGACGAGGCAGGCCGGAGGCCAGCGGGCCGGTCACGACTGACTTCGGATCGGACCCGCGTACCGGTTGACAGGGTACGCCGTGGCCACGGCACTCTGGCATGCCCGCGTGACGTAGGGCGCCAGACGTTCTGCCAGCGCCCAGTTCGCCGCGTTGCGGGCTCGTGTTTGTTCGGCTGCTTCCTGCGCCTGGGCGAACAGAGCGTCCTCATTCACCGTCAAGACCCGCCCATGCTCCAGGACGACGCGCCCACCCACCAGGACGGTATCCACATCCGCGCCCGTCTCCGCGTAGACGAGGGCGTTCAGGAAGTTATTCATTGGGCGCAAGAACACCGAGTTCGCCCGCAGGAGCACCAGGTCGGCCTTGCGCCCCGGCGCAATCGCCCCAATGTCGTCCGCCATGCCGAGCACTCTCGCCGCCCGCGTCGTCGCCATTTCCCAGGCCGCCTGCGCCCCGATCCAGCGCTCGGGCTGGTGCGGAAAGCGGACCTTGCCCACCAGCGCGGCAAATCGCATCGCCTCGAACATGTTCTGGTTGTCCGAGCTCATCGAGCCGTCGGAGCCGAGCCCGACGGTGACGCCCTGGTCGAACATCTCCCGGATGGGCGCGATCCCGCTGCCGAGCTTGAGGTTGCTGGCCGGGTTGTGGGTGATCATCGCCCCGCTGTCCGCCATGCGCCTGATGTCGTCGTCGGTCAGCCAGACGCCGTGTCCCCCCACGAAGTGGGGACCGAGGAGGCCCTGATCGTACAGGTGCTCGACCAGGGTCTTCCCCCATCGCCGCAGGCTGGACACCGCCTGGACTTTCGTCTCGGCGAGATGCGTGTGCAGGCCGACACCAAACTCGCGGACGAGGCGCACGCAGCCCTGCATGAAAGTGTCGCTGCATTCCCCGGGGATCACCGGGGCCGCGGCGAGACGGATGCGGCCGCCGGCGGCGCCGTCCCAGCGCCGGATTGCTTCCTCGGTGAGGCGGAGCAGGCCCTCCGTCGGCGCAGCGTTGATGCGCTCCACGGTGGCGCGCAGGTCGGGCGGCAGCAGGTCGAGCAGCCCAGGCACCGCGCGGTAGAAGACCTCGTCCGCGACCGCGGGGGCCACGACCGCGCGCAGGCCCACGTCGATGTAGGCGCGGACCACGGCCTCCACGCCCTCGGCGCTGGGCGCGGGCAGCGCCGCGAACTGGTCGTAGGACGCGGTACAGCCCGTCTTGAGCATCTCGACCGCGCCGATGGCCGCCGACAGGTACTGCTCCTCCGCCGTGCGGTTGGCGTAGAGCGCGGGTCCATGATTGCGCAGGTCTTCCAGGGTCCAGTTGTCTCCCATCGTCTTGGTCAGGTTGTTGTTCGCGTGGGTGTGGGCGTTGATCAGCCCGGGGATGACGACATGGCCGCGCGCATCCAGTTCCTGCGCGTCCGCGGGCGCGGCGACGTTGGGCCCGACGTCCATGATACGCTCGCCTTCAATGAGAATGTTGGCCTCTTCGAGTTGCCCGTGGATACTGCGAAATACCCGTCCGCCACGCACCAGTAGCACGGCACGCCCTCCTCAATACCTTAGAATCGCTGTCCGCCGGTCCGATCCCCCAGCCACCCCAGGGCTTCCGGGCACACCTCGCCTTGCCGGATCCGGGCTCTCTGCAACTTCTCCGCCTACCCCGCGCTTCCCCTCATGCGCGCGGTCTGCGGGCTCGTCGCGCCGTTTCAGCAGTTACTACAAGAGTTCGCCGACGGAGGGAATGATCGATCTCGATACGGGCGAGACTGTCCCTCCCCCTACCGGCCGAAGAATCATATGGCTCTTCGTAGACATCTATCGGTGGGCCTGGCCGGCCGGGGGCGCAGGCCTTGACTCCAGAGGCCAGGGCGCGGCGCGTTTTACTGCTCGCGTCCGATCAGGTGGCGGGCGATGACGATGCGCTGGATGTGGCTGGTGCCCTCGTAGATCTGCAGCCCCTTGATGTCGCGGTAGTGACGTTCCACCGGGTACTCGCTGGAGTAGCCGCGCCCCCCGTGGATGAGGACGGCCTGGGAGGCGGCGCGCGCCGCGGCTTCGGTCGCGAAGAGTTTGGCGATCGACGTCTCCTGCGTCGACGGAGCGCCGTGCTCCTTCAGCCACGCCGCGCGGTAGACAAGCAGGCGCGCCGCTTCGGTGTCTGCGGCCATGTCAGCCAGCGCCGCCTGGATCATCTGGAAGTCGCCGATGCGCTGGCCGAACTGCCGGCGCTTCCGCGCGAAGTCCACGCAGGCATCGAGGCACGCCTGGGCGATACCCACGGCGCCCGCGGCCACGCCCAGCCGGCCGTGGTCCAGCGCGGACATCGCCACGCGGAACCCTCCGCCCGGTTCGCCCAGCAGGTTCTCGCGCGGGACGCGGCAGCCGTCGAAGACGATGTGCGCATGGTCGGCGGCGCGGTGCCCCAGCGGCTTGCCGGGCATCTTCTCTCGTCGGATTCCGGGGGAGTCCATCTCCACCAGGAACGCACAGATTCCGCGGTGGCGCGCGGCCCGGTCCCGCGTCGCGAAGACGATCCCGAGGTCGGCGATGCCGCCGTTGGTGATCCAGATCTTCTCGCCCGTGAGGACATAGTGGTCGCCCTCCTCGCGCGCCGTGGTCTCCAGGCTCGCCGCGTCCGATCCCGCGTTGGGTTCCGTGAGACAGTAACAGCCGATCCACTGTGCGGAGGTGAGGCGGGGCAGGTAGCGGCGTTTCTGTTCCTCCGTGCCCCAGTCTCGGATGCACAGGCTCACCAGGCTGGTGTGGACGGCAAGGAATCCCCGCACCGACGCGTCGGCCCAGCCCAGTTCCTCGGAGATCAGCGTGTAGCTGACGTAGTCCATCCCGGGCCCGCCGTACTCCGGACCGATGGGACCGCCCAGCAGGCCAACCCCGGCCATGCGGCGCACGAGGTGGATGGGGAACTCGCCACGCTCGTCGGCCTCCCGCGCCAGGGGCGCGACCTCCTCTCGGGCGAAACGGCGCGTGGCGTCGCGGATGCGGGTCTGCTCAGGTGTGAGCGAGAAGTCCATGGCTATCGGGGACGCCGGCGCAGGGTCCGGCGCATCGCGGGCGCCTTGCGCGCTGGCCTTCGGGGCAGGACCTCGCGCTTCCCGGCCGCCCGGCGCGAGACTCTCGGGCGAGCCGGCTTCCGTGACGGCGCACCGATCACGGCGATGCCCTCCATCTCGATCAGGGCCGCCTCGCGGAAGAGGCCCGTGACTTCGAAGAGCGCCATCGCCGGATAGTGATCGCCGAAGTGCGCCCGGTAGCGCTCGCCGATGGGGCCCAGGTTCGTGACGTAGGGCTCGCGATCGCGCACGAAGATGTTCAACTTCACGATGTCGCGCAGGCTGCCGCCGGCGGCCTCCACCACCGCCCGCAGGTTGCGCACCAGCTGCTCGATCTGGCCTACCAGATCGCCGGGCGCCACGATACGGCCGGCGGCGTCGCTGGCGTCCTGGCCCGCCAGGAAGAGGATGTCGCCCCCGGAGGTGAGGATCCCGTGGTTGAATCCGCGGGGCGGGGGCAAACTCGAGGGGTTGATGATGCGTCTCATCGTCCGATGAACCTCGGTTCCTCCTTCTTCTTGAACGCCTCGTAGAAGATGCGGTGGTCCTCGCCACCCAGCAGGATCGCCTGCGCATGCGCCTCGGCTTCCAGCGCCCGCTCCAGGTCCATCGCCATCTCGTGGTGGACCATGCGCTTGGTCAGGCCCAGCGCCAGCGACGGGCCGCGCGCCAGCCGGAGCGCCCACTCCCGCGCCGTGGACAACAGTTGCTCCGCGGGGACGACGGCGTTGACCAGCCCGTAACGCTCCGCGGTGGCCGCGTCGATGGTGTCGCCGAAGAGGAGCAGTTCCATGGCGCGACCCAGTCCCACCACCTTGGGGAGCAGGTACGCCGCGCCCATGTCGGCGCCCGACAGGCCTACCTTCGTGAACAGGAATGCGAACCGTGCGTCGGGCGAGGCGATGCGCAGGTCGGAGGCCAGGGCGATCACCGCGCCCGCGCCGGCGGCCATGCCGTTGACCGCGGCGATGATGGGTTTCTCCATCGCGGCCATGTGGCGGACGCAGGCCACCGTCATGCGGGTGAACTCCAGCCGCGCCGCGGCATCCCTCGTGAGCAACTCGCCGATGATGTCGTGCACGTCGCCGCCCGAGCAAAAGCCTTTCCCCGCGCCGGTGATGACCACCGCCTTTACCGCGTCATCGCGCTGTAGCGCCGCCAGCCGGTCGCGGAGGTCCGCGTAAATCTCGAAGGTGATGGCGTTGAGGCGCTGTGGCCGGTTGAAGGTGAAGGTGGCGATGCCGTCCTGGACCGCGTAGAGCAGATCGGTGCTCATGTCGACTCCTTCTTTTCTGTTCGTGCGGCGCGCGCCTGCCCCGAGCCTGGTCGAAGGGTCGTCGCCCGGCGCACCGCTGGCTCTTCGCACTTCGACGCGCTCAGTGACCCCCTCGAAACATCGCCGTTGCCCCTCCTCCGCACGACGTCCTCCGATGTTTCGAGGGGGTCAGTGCGAACGGAGTCGAAGGAGGCTCAGCGAGAACGGAGGGTCTGTCGCCCGTTCCACGTCCTCGCTCAACACCGGCTCGGTGATGCACAGGTCGGCCCGCCCCGCGGCGATGAGGATGTGCATCTCCCCGGTTCGCGTCAGGTGCCCGCCCACCATGGTCGCGACGCGCGCCTCGTTGCGGATGACGTCGCCGTATGGGGTCAGGAACCCCCGGCCGTAGGCCGGCCGTGAGTCGGGCGTGGTTTGCCCCGCCAGCACCTCCACCGCGTCGCAGCCGTGTGTCTTGAGCACGCGCGCCATCTCCGCGGCCTCTTCGACGTCGATTCCGCGGCGCTCCCAGTCCGTGGCGTTGAGCGCCACCGTGAGCGGGCGGTCCGCCCACGCCGCGCGCACCGCGTCCAGGACCTCCAGCGGGAAGCGCATGCGGTTCTGGAGCCTCCCGCCGTACTCGTCCGTCCGTCGGTTTGCGAGGGGCGAGAGGAAACTGCCGAGCAGGTAACCGTGCCCGCAGTGCAGGTGCAGCGCGTCGACCCCGGCGTCATGCGCCTGTCGCGCGGCCCGCACAAAGTCATCGCGCGCCCGGTCCATGTCGGTCCGGCCCATCGCCCTGGGCACGGGATGGCCCGGCGCATAGGGCAGGGGAGAGGGGCCCAGCAGCGGCCAGCCGTCGCGCAGCGGCCGGTCCAGGCCTTCGGCGCGCGGTCGGGCGGCGCCGCGCCGCCCCGCATGGTTCAGGGTGATGGCGATGCGCGCCGTGGACCGGCCGCGCACGGCGCGGACCACCGCCGCCCAGGCCGCGGCGTGGTCATCGCGGTACATCCCGGGATCGCCAGGCGTGATGCGGCCGTCCGCGGAGACGGCGACGGGTGCCGTCATCACCACCCCGGCGCCCGACGTGGCCAGCGCCGCGAGACGGGCAAGCTCCTCGCCGCCGATCAGGCCATCCCGCGCCGCGAACACCGGCCGCGCGCGACGGATGATGCGGTTCTCCAGGCGCAGCCCGCGCAGCACGAAGGGCAGGAAGGCGGGCGGGGGTGCAACTTCGAGGCGGGAGGGCGGTGGTGCGGGTTCGCCTGCGGCCCGCTGGCCGGAGGGCCCGGTCGCGTCCGACGCTCCGCTCCGATCCGCGGCACCGCCCGCCGCCCGCCCTGTCCCCACGGCCGCCGCCAGCTCCCGGTCCAGCCCGTCCACGAACAGCGGATCGCGCAGCCGCAGGTCGTCGTAGCTGATCCGCCCGCTGCGCGTGAGCAGGTGGCAGGCAAACTGTCCCGGCGGGAGTCCCGTGTAGCGGCGCATGTTCTCGAAGTCGGTGCGGCTGGCGCGCGCCGCCTCCTGGAAGGCTTCCACCGCCGGCTTCCGCTCCATCTGGTACATGGCCAGGGCCTGTTCCAGGTCCGGATACTGCTCGCAGGCGCGGGTCAGGGCGATGGCGTCTTCCATGGCCAGCTTGGTACCGGACCCGATGGAGAAGTGGGCGGTGTGCGCCGCGTCGCCCAGCAGGACGACGTTCCCGTGGCGCCACGCGTTGTTCTTCACCGTGGCGAAGTTGATCCACTTCGAGTTGTTGGACATGAGGCGCTGGCCGCCCAGTTCCTCCGCGAACAGCGACTCACAGAAGGCCAGGCTCGTCGCCTCGTCGGCCACGTCGAGCCCCGCCCGCCGCCACGTCTCCTCCGCGCACTCCACGATGAAGGTGCTGGTGGCGCCGTCGTAGGGATAGGCGTGCACCTGGAACAAGCCGAAGGGCGTCTCGCGGAAGATGAAGGTGAACGCGCCGAGCACCCGCCGCGTGCCGAGCCAGATGTACTTCGCCTTGCCTTCTCGCAGCGAAGGCTGGAAGACGCGCGCGTAGGCGCGGCGGATCACGCTGTTGACGCCGTCCGCGGCGATGACCAGGTCCGCCACGCCCTCCCAGTCCGCGGGACCGGCGATCTCGGTCTGAAAGCGTAGCCGGACGCCGCGCGCGTCGCACGCCTGCTGCAGGATGTCGAGCAGCGCCCGCCGCGCGATCCCCGCGATGACGTGCCCTCCGCAGCGCCGCCGCTCGCCGCCGTACAAAATGTCAATCGCGTCCCAGACGACGAAGCGATCGGTGATCTCGCGGTAGGTCGGGTAGTCCGCCTCCCGGAACTCGGCGAGCGTGCGGTCGGAGAAGACGACGCCCCATCCGTAGGTGGCGCCAGCGGGATTGCGCTCGACGATGGTGATGTCCAGCGCCGGGTTGGCCTTCTTGAGGAGGAGGCCGCAGTAGAGCCCGGCCGGCCCGCCGCCGGCGATGAGCACCCGCCGCACGCGGTCACGCCACGGCATCGGCCAGGCGCTCCACCTGGTCGAGATGCGCCACCGCGGGCAGCAGCACCAGCTCGTCGCAGCCCGCCTCCGCGTACCCCTGCACGAACTGCCGCACCGCCTGCGGCGTGGTCAGCAGCCCCGCGGCGATCCGCTCGGCGTATGGGCCGGTGAAGGCGTAGTAGTCGCGCATGTAGCGCATGCCGGCGTCCACCGCGTCGTCGCCCAGCGCGAAGTAGGCCTGCGCCCACAGCAGGGGCCGTCCCGGGCGGCCGTGGTCCGCCCAGGCCGCCCGCGCTTTGTCCGCCATGCGGGCAAAAAGGCGGGGCGGGCCGCCGCCCATCACGTACCCGTCCGCGTAACGGGCCACGCGGCCGAAGACGTCGTTGCCGGTCCCGCCGACCAGCAGCCGGGGACCGCCGGCCTGTGCCGGTCGCGGGCCGATCCGCTCGTCCTCCCACGCGGCGCGCAGCGCCGCCAGTTGCCCGCTCAGCCGTGCGCCGCGCTCCCGGAAGTCGGCGCCGGTGGCGTCGTAGTCCACCTGCCGGGCCCCCACCGCCACGCCCAGCACCAGGCGCCCGCCCGACAGGGCGTCCAGCGATGCCGCCTCCCTGGCCAGGAGCACGGTGTTGCGCAGAGGGGCGATGACGACCATGGTGCACAACAGCACGCGCCGCGTCACCGCCGCGGCCGCGGCCAGCGCGACCAGGGGGTCATAGCTGTCGCAGGCGATGCGGTCGACGACGCCGAGGCTGGAGAAAGGGCCCTCCTCCGCCCTGCGGGCCCACTCCACGACCAGGCTCCCCGGCACCGCGGAGATAGCCGTCGGCAGCCCGATGCCCACGCGCATCTGCGTCTGCAGCCTCCCCCGGCGAGATGTGCGTAGTATTTCGTGGGCCGCCGCGCAGAACTCCTCTCCCGCCGGCGGGCGCTGCGTTCCTGAGGAGCCTGGCGGGAGTTGAGGACGGGGAGGGGATGGCACCATCCTGGGCTTTCTGTTTGTCGTCGTCTTGGGTGCAGGCGGCGGAATCCTGGGACTGTGGCAGGCGGTCAGGGGTGAGGTACGGGGCGGGAGGGCGGGGCCGCGGCCTGGCCGTCGGGTCGCGGCACGTCAACGCAGGCTCATCCCCACAGCGACTCCTTGGGGTCGGGGCCGGTCCACTCGCGGATGGCCCCTTCCGTGCGCTCGCTCATCGTCCGGCACAGCCCGTCCATGTCGGAGGGATGGACCAGGCCGACCCTGGAGCGCACGATACCCTCGGCCACGGGGCGGAGCAATTCTTCCAGCAAGACGCCTTCCTGGCGCAGCCGGGTCAGCGACGGGCGGTCGAGCTTCTCCTCGCCGAGCACCGATGCATGCGCCGCGGCGACTTGCAGAAGCAGGGGCACTTCCACGGCCTCGTGAGGGGACGCGGGGGTCCAGCCGCAGTCGTTGAGGAACTTGCGCGGGGGGACGCTCTCGCCGGCGCGCACACGCTCCACGAACCGCTGCACCACACCCATCAGCTCCTCGTCCGTCACGCCTGCACCTCCTGCTGCGCCTGCGAATGCAGTCCTATGAACTCTTCTCGGAGGGGGAGGGTGCTTCCCTGCCGTGCCGCCCGCCCGCCGAGGGGTCATGCCGCCGGATCGGGAGATATCGCGCATATCGAGGGAAATCGCGGTCGGTCGTGAAGATGGCCAGACGGCGTCGCGCAGCCACTGCGCAAATCAGCAGGTCAATGTGCGTGCCGGTCACACCGTGATCCCGGCAATGGTTGTGGAAAACAGCCGCCTGCTCGTAATCGGGAGTTACCAGAGGAAGATTGTCGAAGGCAGCGAGATGCACACGGAGGATCCGGAAGTCGGCCTCCTGACAGTCTGCACATTCTTATGTGTAGGCACAAGGAGGCGCACCGCGACACACCTGACCGCGACACGCCGTGGCGCTCAGCGTCCAGGCGAATTCGAAGACAGTGCCCGGGCTCAATATGCCGCCAGCTTCCGGATCGCCGCGGCGATCGACTCCACGCCGGGCAGGAACGCGTCCTCCAGGACAGGGCTGTGCGGCACCGGGGTGTCCACGCTGGCCACCCGCACCACCGGGCCGTCCAGGGACTCGAAGCACTCCTCCGCGATGAAGGCCGCGATCTCCCCGCCCACGCCGCCCGTCTTCGTGGCCTCATGCACCACCAGCGCCTTCCCGGTGCGGGCCACCGACGCCGCGATCGCCTCCTTGTCCATCGGCGCCAGCGACCGCAGGTCCACGACCTCCACCTCGATGCCCTCGCCGGCCGCCCGGTGCGCGGCCTGCAGGGCCAGGTGCACCATCCACCCGTACGTGAACAGCGAAAGGTGCGAGCCCTGCCGCCGCACCGCCGCCTCGCCGATGGGCGTCTCGTAGTAGCCGTCCGGCACCTCCCCGCGGACGTGCCGGTAAAGGTGCTTGTGCTCGAAATACATCACCGGGTTGTCGTCGCGGATGCCGGCCAGCAGCAGCCCCTTGGCGTCCTCCGGCGTGGCGGGCGTCACCACCTTGAGCCCCGGCGTGTGCACGAACCAGGCTTCCATGCACGACGAGTGGTACGGGCCGGCGCGCAGGCCGCCGCCGTACGGCATGCGGATCACCACCGGCACGCACCAGTCGTTGCGGTAGTGGAACTTGGCCGCCATGTTCACCACCTGGGTGAACGCGTCGGTGACGAAGTCCGCGAACTGCATCTCCACCACCGGCCGCATGCCCATCACCGCCGCGCCGATGGCCGAGCCCACGATAGCGGTCTCCGCCAGCGGCGCGTCAACCACCCGCTGGGGGCCGAACTCGTCGATGAACCCCTTGGTGACCTTGAACGCGCCGCCGAAGACGCCGATGTCCTCGCCGATGAGGAAGACGCGCTCGTCCCGGCGCATCGCCTCGCGCAGGCCGGCGCTGATGGCCTCCAGATAGGTCATCACCGCCATCGGATCCCTTCCTCCTCTCCCGTGCCCCCTGCGTCCACACGCTCCGCACGAGCGGAATCCGATCGCCGCAGCCATCGCGTCTCGCCATCGCCCGGGCAGTAGACGTCGCGCGCCGCCTCCTCGGGGTCGGGATGGGGGCTGGCCTCCGCCCCGGCCTGCGCCTCGTCCACCTCCGCCTCGATGCGCGCGTCCATCTGCGACGCCTCCGCTTCGCTCAGCAGGTCGCGCTCCCGCAGGTACCGCACGAAGCAGTCGATGGGGTCCTGGGCCTGCGCGTGCTCCTTCCAGCCCGGAGGCAGGTAGGACATGTCGTCCGCCTCCGAGTGGCCGCGCATCCGCATCATCCGGCACTCGATGAGCGTGGGGCCCTCGCCACGCCGGGCCCGCTCCACCGCGGCCTTCGCCGCGCCGTACACCGCCAGGACGTCGCTGCCGTCTGTGATCTCCCCGGGGAATCCGTAGCCGGCCGCCCGGTCGGCCAGGTTCCGGACCCGGGTCTGCCGCTGCACCGGCGTGGAGTATGCGAACTGGTTGTTCTCCAGGACGAAGACCACCGGCAGGTCCAGCGCGCCGGCGAAGTTCATCGCCTCGTGGGCGGGACCGGTGCTGCTGGCGCCGTCGCCGAAGAAGCTCAGCACCACCCGTGCCTCGCCGCGCATCACGCAGGCCATGGCCATGCCGCAGGCCACGGGCAGCGACGCGGCCATGTGGCTGATGAAGGGGAGAATTCCCTTGCTCATCTTGCCGAAGTGCATGTTGCCGTCGCGGCCGCGGGTGGGGCTGTCGGCCCGGTCCATGAACTGGGCGAAGTACTCGCGGGGCTCCACCCCGCGCACCAGGAAGGCGCCCAGGTCGCGGTGCATCGGCGCCACCAGGTCGCGGTCCCCCAGCGCCGAGGCCGCGCCCACGGCGATGGCCTCGTGACCCCAGCCCGTGTAGCAGGCGCCGGGGATCTTGCCCTGGTAGTAGAGCTTGATGATGCGGTCTTCCAGCGCCCGCTGCAGCTTCATGTGGTAGAGCAGGCCGTGCAGGTCCGCGCGGCCGAGCCCCAGCCGCGCGGCGTCGGTCGTCTCCGTGGCCAAACGAACCCACCTCCCGGGACCGCCGGACACTCCGGCCCCTGGGAGTCTGTTCGACGCGACCCCCGCCCGTCCATCCCTCCGGCGTCCCGGCCGTGCCCCGCATCCCGGCTGCGCCCTGCATGGCCGCCATGCCCGGGGTGCCCCTCGTCCTCTCACCCGGGTTGTCTCGCGGCCTCACGCGCGCGCAGCTCGGCACGCCGGATCTTGCCCGTGGTGGTCATGGGCAGGTCGTTCAGGAACTCGATGGTCCGCGGGTAGGCGTAGGCGGCCAGCCGCGACTTCACGTGGTTTTGGATCTCCGCCGCCAGCGCCTCCGACGGCGCAAACCCGGCGCGCAGCTTGACGAACCCCTTGACGATCTGCCCGCGCACCGGATCGGGCACGCCCACCGCGGCCGCCTCCGCCACCGCGGGATGGGTGAGCAGGGTGCTCTCCACCTCCGCCGGGCCGATCCGATAGCCCGCGCTGTTGATCACGTCGTCCTTGCGTCCCTCGAAGTAGAAGTACCCGTCGTCGTCGCGGCGGGCCATGTCGCCGGTGAGCAGCCACTCGCCGTGATACTTCTCCTGGGTGGCCCGCGGGTTCTGCCAGTACGCCTTGAACACCACCGGGTCGCCCGGCCCGCGCACGCCGATCTCGCCCAGTTCCCCGGGCGCGGCGAGTGATCCATCATCGCGCAGCACCGTGACCTCGTGGCCGGGGAACGCTTTGCCCAGCGATCCGGGACGCACCGGGTTCAGGCGCGAGCAGTTTCCGCAGACCAGGTTCGCCTCCGTCTGTCCGTAGATCTCGTGGAGGCGCACGCCGGGAAGTTCGCGGGCGGCCCACTCCAGGATGATCGGGTTCACCGGTTCCCCGCCGCTCATGATCGCCCGCAGCGACAGCGCGAAGCGCAGCGAGGGGCGTTCGACCTGCATCGCCATCTTGAGAGCGGTGGGCGGGAGGAAGGTGTGGGTGACTCCACACTTCGCCATCAGGTGAAACGCTTTCTCGGGATCGAACCGCGTCGTCTCGTAGGCGACCACCGGCCCGCCGTAGCGCAGGCCGGGAAAGAGGAGGTCGTATGCGCCGCCGATCCAGGCCCAGTCGGCCGGCGTCCAGTACACCTCGCCACCCTGCGGGACGAAGTCGAAGTAGAGCTGGAAGGCGGGCACGTGCCCCAGCAGCATGCGGTGGCCGTGCAGGGCGCCCTTGGGCGGACCCGTCGTGCCGGAGGTGTAGATGATGAGGGCGGAGTCGTCGGGGCCGGTCTCCACCGGGGAAAAACGATCCGAGGCACGCCCCAGCACCTCCTCCCAGGTGAGGTAACGGCACCGGCCGGCGCGCCGTCCGGGCGGGAGCTCGGGCGGGCGATCGCCTTCCACCACGATGACCATCTCCAGCGCGGGAAGCTGATCGCGCAGGTCCACGAGCTTTGGCACGACCGTCGGGTCCACCACGGCCGCCCGGCTGCCGCTGTCTTCGAGCCGGTACGCCAGCGCGTCCGGGCCGAACATGCGGGTCAGGGGGACCGCGACGGCCCCCATCTTGTACAGAGCGATGTGGGCCGCGGCGGTCTCCACCCTCTGGTGGAGGATGACAGCCACCCGATCGCCGCGCCCGATGCCATGCGCCGCCAGCGCGTTGGCCAGGCGGTTGGAAGCGTCCCGCAGCGCGCCGTAGGTGCACGCAGTGGTGGCGCCGCCTTCCGACTCGTACCGGATGGCCACCCGGTCCGGGTCCTGGGCCGCCCAGCGGTCGCAGGTGTCCACACCGATGTTGTAGGGTGACGGGACGCGCCAGCGAAAGGCGCGCCGCGCGTCCTCATAAAGACGTCCCTCGAAGTCCTGGCGCCGGATCATCTGACACACTCCAAAACCGTTCGTGCTGAGCCCGTCGAAGCACGGAGGCTGATCGCGTCTTCAGATGTTTCGAGGAGGTCAGGGCGAACGAATGTCATCTCGCGTCCTCCCGATCCAGCAGCCGCCGTGCGCGCTGAAAGATGTCGTCGAGCATTTGCTCCGTCAGTTTGCCCGTATTCGTATTCTGCCGGCTCGGGTGGTAGGTGCACAGGACGGCCGGGACCGGCTGCCCCGCAATCATCCCGCCGAGCCGGAACAGCGCGCCGTGGGCAAAGCGCGGCCGCGGCCGCGGCAGGGTGAGGCCCAGGCGTTCGTGCAGGTCGAGCACCGCGGCAAACGCGATCTGGCCCAGCGGCACGATGACGCGCACGCGGCGAAGCAGGATGAATTCCCGGATCAGGAAGGGGAAGCAGCGCGCGATCTCTCGTGGCAGGGGCCGGTTGCCCGGCGGCGCGCACCGCACCGCGGCGGTCATGTACGCGTCCACGAGGCGAAGGCCGTCCCGCCGGTGAATGCTGTGGGGCTGATTGGCGAAGCCGGCGCCGTGCATGGCGCGGATCAGCCACACCGACGCGCCGTTGGGGAGGTCGCCCGTGAACATCCGGCCGGTGCGGTTGGCGCCGTGGGCGGCCGGCGCCAGGCCGACCACCAGCAGCCGGGCCGCGGGATCGCCGAAGCCGGGCACGGGCCGGCCCCAGTACCGAAAGGTCTCGTACGCCTTCTTCTTCTCCCGCGCCACCTGCTCGCGATACCGCACGAGCCGCGGGCAGAGGCGGCAGGTCACGACCTCTGTGGAGAGTGCACGCAGGGAATCGCTCACAGGTGGTTGGTGTTAGGGATGGACCGCTCGGGTTCCTCTTGCCGCCGGCGCTGACCCTCACCCTGAGCCCCGCAAACATCTGCTGGCCCCCGGCAGACCTCAACACCCGTCCAGATGTTTCAAGGGTTTCACCCGGCCCTCTCCCCGGAGGGAGAGAGGGGGAAGAAAAGATAGGAGAGGAAAGCGGCGCGCGCCCGCCCAACTTCTCACGCAGAACGGGCGGCCCGCAAGCGGCGCCTGCGAGGGGGTGCCTTCGGGGTGGAGACGGCGGTCCTGGGTGGGCAGATCGTCTGGCGGCCGACGCCCGAGTACGTGGAGCGTAGCCGGCTGCACCGGTTCCTCCGCGCGCACGGCCTCCGCGACTACGACGCGCTGTACGAAAAGTCCGTGACGGACCTGGAGTGGTTCTGGGACGCGGCGCTGCGGGAGATGGCCATCGAGTGGTACCGGCCGTACACCCGGGTGCTGGACGCCGGCCGCGGGATCCAGTGGGCACGGTGGTTCGTCGGCGGCCGGACGAACCTGGTGCACAACTGCGTGGACAAGTACCGGCGCGGTCCCAACGCCGGCCGCGTGGCGATCCGGTGGGAGGGTGAAGACGGCACCCAGCGCGTTCTCACCTACGGTGAACTGTACGCGGAGGTATGCCGGGCCGCCGGCGTCCTGCGCCGCCTGGGCGTGAGGCGCGGCGATCGCGTGGCGGTCTTCATGCCCATGATCCCGGAGGTGGCCATCGCCACGCTGGCCTGCTCCAAGATCGGTGCGATCTACATCCCGGTCTTCTCCGGGTTCGGGGTGGAAGCGGTCGCCACGCGGGTGCGCGACTGCCAGGCGAAGGTCATCATCACCGCCGACGGGTTCTATCGGCGGGGTGCGCACGTGGAGATGAAGCGCACCGCCGACGAGGCCGCATCCGCCTGTCCTTCGGTCGAGCGCCTGCTGGTGGTGCGGCGCTCGGGACGGCCCGTGCCGTGGACGGCGGGGCGCGACGTGTGGTGGCATGAGGCGGTCGAGGACCAGCCCGGCGACATGCCCACGGAGCAGATGGACCCGGAGGACCCCTTCATGATCATCTACACTTCCGGGACCACGGGCCGGCCCAAGGGCACGGTGCACGTGCACGGCGGCTTCCCCATCAAGGGCGCCCAGGACCTGGCGTTCCACTTCGACGTCCAGCGCGACGACGTCATGTTCTGGTTCACCGACATGGGCTGGATGATGGGGCCGTGGGAGGTGATGGGCGTTCTCACCCTGGGCGCCGCCTTCCTGATGTATGAGGGCGTGCCCGATTACCCGCATCCGGGGCGGCTGTGGGAACTGATCGACCGGCACCGGGTAACGATCCTGGGGATCGCGCCCACGGCGGTGCGCGGCCTGATGCGCTACGGCGAGGAGCCCTTGCGTCAGGCGAGCCTGCGCTCGCTGCGCGTGCTGGGCTCCACGGGCGAACCGTGGAACCCCGAGCCCTACCTCTGGTACTTCCACCACGTCGGTGGCGGTCGCTGTCCCATCATCAACTACTCCGGCGGCACGGAGATCTCCGGGGGCATCGTCTGCGGCACCGTGCTGCACCCCTGCAAGCCGTGCTCCTTTGCCGGGCCGTGCCTGGGGATCGCCGCGGACATCTACGACGTGGTCGGGAAGCCGGTGCGCGGCGAGGTGGGCGAGTTGGTGATCACCAGGCCGTGGCCGGGGATGACACGCGGCTTCTGGGGCGATCCCCAGCGCTACCTGGATGCCTACTGGGGCCGGTGGAAGGACGTGTGGGTCCACGGCGACTGGGCGGCCACTGACGCGGATGGCTTCTGGTACATCCTCGGGCGATCCGACGACACCATCAAGGTGGCGGGTAAGCGCGTGGGGCCCGCGGAGGTGGAGTCGGCGCTGACCGGCCACCCGGCCGTGAGCGAGTCCGCGGCCATTGGCGTGCCCCACGACGTGAAAGGGGAGGTGGTGATTTGCTTCGTGGTCCTCCACCCCGACCACGAGCCCACCGACGAGCTGCGCGAGGCGCTGCGCGATCAGGTAGTGCGAAAGCTCGGCAAGCCGCTGCGGCCGGAGGGGGTGAAGTTCGTCAGCGACCTGCCCAAGACCCGCAACGCCAAGGTGATGCGCCGCGTGATTCGCGCGGTGTACCTGGGGAAAGACCCCGGGGATGTCAGCAGCCTGGAGAACCCCCAGGCCGTGGAGGAGATCGCGAAGGCGCGATAGCGTGCTGCCGTCCCCAGACCCGTGGCACCGGATCATCGCCGGCCTCGAAGGTGAGGCCGGCGAGTTCCTTTTCCGCGCGGCCGCCGGCGCCTGGCGCCGGGCGGACAATCCTGCGCAGGAAGGCGCCACGCGCGCCGCGTACGTGGGTGTGTGGGACTACATTGGCTGCCGATCGGAGCGGAGTCAAGATGACGCTCGCTGGCGTGGAGCAACGTGTCCTGGACGCCGTGGGACGGGGCGAGGCCCGGCTCCTCGACGATCTCAGGGCGCTGGTGCGCATCCCCAGCGTGGTGGGCCAGGAAGGCCCGTGCCAGGCGGCGGTGCGGCGCATGCTGGAGGACCTGGGCCTGACCGTTCACGCCTTCGAGCCGGTGCTGGAGGAGGTCCGCCGGCACCACGCTTACGTCGAGGTCCCGTGGTCCTACGAAGGCAGGCCCAACGTGATCGGGATGTTGCGCGGGCACGGCGGCGGCCGGTCGCTGATCCTCAACGGGCACGTGGACGTCGTGTCGCCCGAACCGGTGGACGCGTGGAGCGTCGATCCGTGGGGCGCCGTGGAGCGGGACGGACGCATCTACGGCCGGGGTGCGCTGGACATGAAGGCGGGGATCGCGGCGATCCTGGGCGCGGTGCGGGCCATCCGCGACGCCGGCGTGTCGCTGCGCGGCGATCTTCACGTGCACAGCGTGATCGAGGAGGAAGCGGGCGGGGGCGGCGGCACGCTGGCTTGCTTCCTCAAAGGATACACCGCCGACGCCCTGATCATCGCCGAGCCAGGCGGCGTGGCAGTCGCGCACGCCGGCGTGCTGTACTTCCGCGTGCGCGTGACGGGGAAGACCGCGCACGCCGGCCAGGCCCACACCGGCGTGAACGCCATCGGCAAGATGCACGCGATCTACGACGCACTCATCGAACTGGACGGCAGGCGGGCGGCGGAGCACCGCTTCGAGCTGTTTGAGCGGAGCGTGGGGCGGTCGTGCCACCTCAACATCGGCGCCCACCGGGCCGGGGACTGGCCGTCCACGGTGGCGGGGTGGGCGGTGATGGAGTGCCGAATCTCCTTCGTGCCCGGGGAGCGCATGGAGGACGTGCGGCGCGAGGTAGAGGCGGTGATCGCCAAGGCCGCCGCCGCCGACCCGTGGCTGGCGGAGCATCCGCCGGTGGTGGAGTGGTTTGGCTGGCACGGGGATCCGTGGGTGCAGGACGAGGGGCACCCGCTGGTCCAGACGGTGCGCGATGCTGTCGAGAGCGTCACTGGCCAGCCGGCGCCGGTCCACGGCAAGGCCGCGGGGATGGACACGCGCTTCGCCATGTACTTCGGCATGCCGGCCCTCTCCTACGGGCCCGGCGGCGAACGCACGCACGGCCTCGACGAGTATGTGGAGCGCGAGTCGGTGATCCGCTGCGCGAAGGTGCTGGCTCTCAGCGCGCTGCGGTGGTGTGGGGTCGCTTAGCCGGTAAGGTCGGGTGGAATGGCTTTACGCC
>JACQTN010000527.1 GCA_016210785.1 Armatimonadota bacterium | reverse complement strand
GTACAAGCACGGGTGGGGGGAGGCGTCGGAAGGGGGGAGGAGGCGCCACCCCCCTCCGAGCAAGGAGAAGCGCAAACCGGTGTTCAAGGGACGATGACGGGGAGCCCCTCTCCCGCGCACCCCGGAAAATGCTCTGCATTTTCCGGTGAACCCCCTGAAACATCCGGAGCGGCTACCGCCCTCGAGACAGAGTCGCTGGATGTTTGTGGGAGTTCAGGGGACCCCGCACCTGCCCGCCGCCCACCCCCGCCACCCGGGGGAGAGGGCTTGCGGTGAGGGACAGGGACCGGGGTGAGGGAGAGGCGCGAGGGGCGTGGCGGAGGAAAGCGCATGAGCGACGCCGCGGAAGCCGCAATCCGGGAGCGCGTCGGGCGCAAGGTGATGACGCTGCGCGACGCCGTGGCCCGTTTCGTCCCCGACGGCGCCTCCGTGGCGATGGGGTGCGCCCTGGAGTCGTGCATCCCCTTCGCCGCGGGCTACGAGATGATCCGGCAGCGCCGCCGCGACCTCACCCTGATCGGCCCCATCTCCGACATGTTGTTCGACGTCCTCATCGGCGCGGGATGCGTGCGGCGGGTCGTCGCGGCGTGGGTGGGCAACGTGGCCGCCGGGCTGGCCCACAACCTCCGCCGGGCGCTGGAGGACGGCGTGCCCGCGCCGGTCGAGATGGTGGATCATTCCAATCTGACGCTGGCGCTCGGGCTGCAGGCCGCGGCGATGGGTGTCCCGTTCCTGCCCACGCGCACCGCGCTCGGCACCGACCTGATGCCCGCACCACCTTCCGGAAGTGCGCACGGTGGCCCGCACGAAAGCCATCGAGACCTGCACGGAAACCGTCGTGATGATCAGGCCGGAGCTGATCGGCCGCTGGCATCGATCACGTGCCCGTTCACGGGCGAGCGGCTGGCGGCGGTGGCGGCGATCCACCCCGACGTGGCGGTCGTGCACGCGCAGCGTGCCGACCGGGAAGGCAACGCCCACCTGTGGGGGAATCTCGGCGTCGTGGCCGAGGCGGCGCGCGCGGCGCGCGCCGTCATCATCACCTGCGAGGAGATCGTGGAGCCCGACGTCATCCGCAACGACCCCAACCGCACGGTGATCCCCGGGTTCCTGGTGAGCGCCGTGGTGCACCTGCCGGGCGGCGCGCATCCCTCGCCGGTGCAGGGGTACTGGCGGCGCGACGACGCCTTCTTCTTCGACTACCACCGCCAGACGCGACCGCAGGACGGCAACGACGCCTGGCTGCGGGACTGGGTGCTGTCTCTGCCGGACCACGCGGCGTACATGGCGTGGCTGGGCACGGACAGGGTGGCGCGGCTCCGAATCACCGGGGCGCGGCCGGCGGCGCTGGTCAGCTATGGCTGGTGAGGTTCCCCTCACCAATGGTTCGTGAGCTTGCGGTCATCCATGGCTGGTGAGATCCTCTTCGCGCATGTCTGCTGAGGCGCCCTTCACACTGCGCGAGTTGATGGTGGCCGCCGCCGCCCGCGAGATCAATGACGGCGAGGTCGTCTTCGTCGGCATGCGCCTGCCGCTGCTGGCGTTCGCCGTGGCGACGCAACTGCACGCGCCCGGTGCGGTCGGCCTCTTCGAGAACGGCATCATCCGCGACACGCCGCCCATGGCTCCCATCCTCACCATGGGCGACGCGCCCAACATCGCCGGCGCCATCTCGTGCACGGGGATGCTGGACGTGATGGGGCTGTTGCAGCAGGGCCGGGTGGACCTGGGGTTCCTGGGCGGCGCGGAGATCGACCGCTTCGGCAACCTCAACACCACCTGGGTGGAGGACGGGGCGCGGAGCACGCGCCTGACCGGCAGCGGGGGCGCGGCCGACATCGCCGCCCTGGCCCGGCGCGTGGTGATCATCATGCAGCACGAGCGCCGGCGCTTCCGGGAGCGCGTCTCCTACGTGACCTCGCCCGGATACGGCGACGGCGCGGGATGGCGGCGGCGCGTGGGGTTGCGGGAGAGTGGCCCGTCGCGGGTGATCACCACGCTGGGCGTCCTCGGCTTCGATGAGCGCACGCGCGAGATGGTCCTGGTCTCGGTGCACCCGGGCATCAGCGTGGAGGAGGTGCGCCGGGAGACCGGGTGGCCGCTGGCCGTGTCGCCGGAGGTGGGGGAGACCGCCCTGCCGCGGGAGGAGGAACTCAGGGTGATCAGGCGGTATGACCCTGAAGGGATCTGGACGCGCTGACCCATATGGTTGGGGGGAATGGCTTTACGCCATTCCACCCCTCACTCACTCTCCGACCAGGGAAGGGTCTTCCCCTCCCCTGGACGGCACGTTCCACTCTGTGCGAGGTACTCTGTGTTACCGCGCTCACCAACGCCGCGGCGCACCCACGACGGTGGGATTTCCGGAACATCGATGATGCTCGGGCTCGGCCGAGCCGGCCCTGCGCATGAATGACGTATGAGTTTCCCGAGATGCAGTCCTGGCGCGGGCGGAGTGAGTTCTGGCGAGGGGGATCAGGTCATGGCCGTGGAGACCCTCACCACGTACAAGAAACTACATCGGGGGGGAATGGCGGGACGCCCGCACCGGGGTACTTCGTGGCACCCACGGTCTTCGCCGACGTCCCGCCCGAGGCCACCATCGCGCAAGAAGAGATCTTTGGGCCGGTGACGGCAGAACGGGCTCGGCCGGCAGTACGGGCTGGAGGGGCTGTTCGAGTACACGGAGATCAAGCATATCAACATCCAGTTCGAGATGTGAACCAACGCAACGCAGAGAGATGGCGTGAACCTGCTCAGCCGCATCTTCAGGCAGTGTCCCGTCACGTCGTCGGTGATCGCCGCGAACGCCGTGACGTTTCTGGTCACCTTCGTGGGCGGCGGCGCGGTATGGCGCCCGCTCATCTTTCGCACGTGGGCCTTGTGGGCCGAACCCTGGTCGGCGTTCACCTATCCGGTGGTCGCGGGCGGGGGCGTGCTGGGGGTGCTCCTGGGCGGCTACGTCCTCTGGCTGTTCGGGGGCAGCCTGGAACGTGGATGGGGGCGGCGCGACTACGTGCTCTTCCTGCTCCTCACCGCGGGCGGAACCGCCTTCGCCCTCTGGATGGGCAGCGTGGCGCTGGGACGCGGGGCGGTGCTGGCCGGGCTGTGGATGCCCGTGGCCGCCGCCACCGTGGCGTGGGCGGTGATCAACCCCCATGAGCGCCTGCTGCTCTACCTGGTCATCCCGCTGGAGGCGCGGTGGATGGGCGTCATCGCCGCGGCGCTGGTGTTCTTCTCGTTCCCGTTTCCCCTGGGGCTGTTCGCCCTAAGCGGATGCGGCATCGCGTGGTGGTATGCGCGGACCGGCCGGTACGTGCTGTCATGGAGTCCAGGCTCAGGCCTGGGCTTTCGCCGGCGCCCGCGGCAGCGCGCGGGGATGCGCTTCACGCTCAATCCCATCGAGATGATCAGGCGCTGGCGCCGCAAGCGGCACTTTCTCCGGCTGATGAAGCAGTCCGGTCTGCGGGATCTGGATTCATGATTCACGTGTTCTCAACGATGGGTGGGGCCAGATCTCAGGCCCGCGCGTAGGGCGGCCAGACCTCCTCTCAAGATCGCGATTCTCCAGGTCCCCGGGGCGATCGTGCGCGCCCCGGGGACCCTTTGCGTTTATGGGAACCTCTGGACACAAGGCGCGCTCTTCCCGGTTCCATCCTCGATCCCGCCAACTTTTCACGCCGGGCAATCCGCTGTCCCGTTCCACACGAAGGGTGGGGTGAAGTGAGATCGGGCTCGGATGAGCGTGGGAGGTGATCGATGGGGTCGCGTGATGGAGCGAGGCGAGTGGATCCACCGGCGGGCCGGACGGCACGGCGCGCCGGCAACCCTTGAAGGAGGTGGCAAGTACCGTGACGCGCAAAATCGGGCTTCTGATCGTGGCCCTGGGCCTGGCCCTGGTAACGGTGGTCAGTCCCGGGCTCCTGGTCGCTTCCGACCACGACGACGGCGAGGTCGACACCAAGGGGCGCAACCTGAACCTGACCGACCTCTACGCCTTCCGGGAAGTGGACCAGAACTCCGCGGCTGCCGACGGCGACCTGATCTTCATCATGAACCTGAACCCGCGGTCGCTCGCCCGGCAGCAGTACTACTTCAGCACCAAGGCGCGCTACCAGTTCCACGTGACGCGCGTCGCCGGCAACAACGACACCCCGACCGGCAAGTCCGACGTCGTGCTGCGGTTTGAGTTCGGCGCCCCGCAGGCCAGCGGCCAGCAGAGCATCAGGCTGACGGCGATCCGCGACGGCGCCACCGTGATGGGCAGCGGGACGGCGGTCACCACACCGCTGAGCAGCGCGCCCATCATCAATCGGGTGTCCGTGGGTGGGACTCCCCTGACCATCTTCGCCGGTCTCCGGGAGGACCCGTTCTTCTTCGACGTGGAGCAGTACTTCCGCGTCCGCGCGGGCGCCCTGGGCATCGGGCCCGCCGTCGGCTTCCGCAACCCCGGCGTGGACTTCACCGCCGGCTACAACGTCCTGTCCGTCGCCGTGCGCGTGCCGCGCGCCTTCCTGCAGGGATCGACCTCCGCCACCACCTTCGACGTGTGGGAGACGATCTGGTACGACGGCAAGCAGGTGGAGCGGCTGGGCCGGCCGGCGATCAACGAGGGCCTGATCGTCACCAACGACTACATCAACGCGCTGAACAGCGTCGGGCCCGACTTCGAGGCCGACGCCCTGGCCGGCAAGCAGCCCGCCGCGCGCATCGCCGGCCCCATCGTCGCCGAGGCGAAGAAGACGCTGATGGCGGTGGGCAACAACGAGTCGCGGGCGAATGCGCTCCTCGGCGCGTTTCTGCCGGACGTCCTGCGCATCGACACCACAGCTCCCAGCGGGTACGCCAACGCCCTCAGCGACAAGGGCAGCCCTATCCGCGGCCGCAAGATCACCGACGACGTCATCGACATCACGCTCACCGTGGTGACCAACGGGGCGATCAAGAGCGATGGCGTCTCCTACGCCGGGCCCAACGCCGGCGGCACCGGGCACAAGCCGCTGCTGCCTGCGTTCCCGTACCTGGCGGACCCGAACTAAGCGCATCGATGGCCGCGGCGCTCCGGCGGGAGCCGTCCCGCCGGAGCGCCCGGCACGCGCCGAGAGATCAACATGACCCCTCAAACGCTTTGCCTGAGCGGGCTCACGAAGCCCATCATCATCGACCCTAATTCCTCTCCCTCTCCGCCTCCCTCATCCTCTCCGCTCTTCTCTTCCTCTCTCCTTTCCTCGCCCCCTCCCCTTTCCTCCCCCTCTCCGTTCCCGTCTCCCTCTCCCTCTCCGCTTTCGTCACCGTCTCCCTCTCCGCTTCCCACCCCCTCTCGGTCTCCGTCTCCCTGGTCGCGGCGCGCCTGGCTTCGGGCCCTCGGCATCCTGGCGCTGGCCGGCATGCTCCTGGTGGCGCTCGCGCCTGGCCTCCAGCCCTGGCGCGGCAGGACCGGAGGCCAGGCGCATTCCGAACTCGACGCCTCCCACCGCTACCGCTTCCAGCGCGCCGCGCGCGGCAGCGTCGTGCGCGCTCTCGAGGCAGAGATGGCGTTCTACCAGGAGCGCGTCCGCCGCAACCCGACCGGCGGCCTCGACCTGGCCGCGCTGGCCAGGACCTATCTGAAGATGGCCCGCGCCACCGGCCTCACCCACTGGTACCTGCTGGCGGAACAGGCGGCCCAGCGCTCCCTCGGCAACCTGCCGCACAACAACGCCGGCGCGATGCTGGTGCTGGCGCGGGTGGCGGAGGCCCGGCACGATTTCGCCGGGGCGCTTCGCCTGGCCCGACAGGTCGCCGGCCACGAGGACGCGCTCTCCCTGGTGGTGACGGTCAACCTGGCCATGGGGAAACTCGACGACGCCTCGCGCGCCGCGGAGGATCTGCTGGGCCGGATCCCAACACTCGGTGCCTACGTGCTGCGCGCACTGGTCAGGCAGGCGCAGGGCAGAGATGACGACGCCATTGCCGACTTCCATCGCGCCCTGGCCGCCGAGGAGCCGGGCGAGACGGGAAGCTCTGCGTGGGCGCGGACGATGCTGGGCCGGCTGCACTTCAGGCGCGGGCGCCTGGCGCTCGCCGAGGGTCTCTACCGCGAGGCGCTGCGTATCCTGCCCGAGTACCCGCTGGCGCTGGTCCATCGCGCCGATCTGGAGACCCGCACCGGCCGGTACGCCGACGCCGAGCGTCACTTCCGCCAGGTCTTCGACACCTCCCAGAACTCTCCCCAGGTGTTCGATCACGTGGTGCTGCGCGGGCTGGCGCGGTTGAGGACGCTGCAGGGCGACGAGGAGGGAGCGCGGGCGCTGTGGGACCAGGCGGTGGCCCGCCTTCGCCAGGACACCAGCGGCGGAGCCTTCGGCCACCGGCGCGAGTTGGCCCGCGTGCTGCTGGAGCGCGGGCACCCCGGGGATGTCGCCGAGGCGCTGGCATTGATGCAGGCCGAGATCACCGTCCGCCGCGACGCGGAGACCCTGGACATCCTGGCCTGGGCGCTGTCCCGCTCGGGTCGATGGCACGAGGCAGAACAGGCGATCGCGGAAGCGCTCCGCGGAGGCGTCCGCGACGCCGCGCTCTTCTACCGGGCGGGCGTGATCGAGCGCGCCCTGGGAAATCACGCGCAAGCTGAGGCGTACTTCCGGTCCGCCGCAGAGACCGATCCCGCTTTCGATGCGCGGGCACGGCGGGCGTGGGGCCTGGAGGAGTGGGTGGGATCTGGAGGAGTGAGGTGAGGACATGAACACAGGGCGCCGGCTTCCTCGACCCTGGCCTCTTCGATGGTGGCCCATTCGATGGTTGCCATTGAGATTCCGACTCTTGCGATGCCGGTCCGCTCGACACCGGCCGGCTCGCCGCCGGTGCGGTCGCCGGCCGTTCGGAGTCTCGATGGTCTGGATGCTCACCATCCTCGCCGCGCTCGCCGTCCCGCTCGCGCTGCCCGCACCCGGGCATGCGCACTGGGCCGACCTGGCGGTGGCGGAGATCGCCGTGGGCGAGCGGGACACGCGCATCACGCTGACCTTCCCCACGGGGCTGGTATCCTTCGCCGACGACGACCGGGATGGGAAGCTGTCATCCGACGAGGTTCGGAGGCACCGGGCTGCGCTGGAAGTGTTTCTGGGTGCCAGGATCAGAATGAGCGACGGCGACCGCGAGGGAACTCTGACGGTCCAGCCGTTGGAGACGCCCCTACCCCCGCCGCGTCTCGCCGGCGCGCCGGGCTCGCACAGCACTCTCCTGCTTACCTATGCCTGGCCCGACCCGGTGCGCACGCTCAACATCCACTATGGTTTGTTCCTGCCGGGCGTGCCCACGGCGAGCTGCCTGGCGGCCATCCTGCGCGCCGGCCGGTCACGCAGCATCGTCTTCACTCCGGACCGGCGTGACTTCTCGCTGCCTCTGTCAGATGAAAGCTGGTCGATCTGGCCGCAGGCCCGGAGCTTCCTGGCGCTGGGCATCGAGCACATCCTCACCGGATACGATCACATCCTGTTCCTGCTCACGCTGCTGATGCTGGGCGGAGGTTTGCGCTCGCTCATCAAGATGGTCACGGCCTTCACCGTGGCGCACTCGCTCACGCTCTCGCTGGCGGTGCTGGACGTGGTGACCCTCCCGGGCCGGCTGGTGGAGAGCACCATCGCGCTCAGCATTGT
>JACQTN010000526.1 GCA_016210785.1 Armatimonadota bacterium | reverse complement strand
CACGCAAGTCGAACGTGCCAGGGCCTCCCCCGGTCGGACACCTGGTGGAGGGTGAAGTGACCCCCCTGAAATGTCTGAAGACCCCCGATTTCCCTCGGTCGGGGCACTCCGGACATTTCAGGGGGGTCATGGCGCAAAGCCACTTCACCCAACCTTCTGGGCCATTCGTCACCGGATCACCACCCGCGCCCCCGGCGACTCCGCGCGCGTGGCCGGGTCGTACATCTGCTGCAGGACGGCGGGCAGGGCCCGGAACGTGCCCGGCGTCTGCGCCCTCAGCCGGTATTCGATCGCGTGCTTCCCCGCCTTGATGCGGCGGGCGAAGAAGACCACCCGATCGTCGCGCACATCAATCGAGGTCCACCAGAAGGTCCAGGCATCCACCTCCGTGCTGCCGCGCTCGGTCACCTCCAGCCCCGCGGGGAACGGGTCCTCGATGACGGCGTAGGCCAGGTCCCGCGGCGTCTCCAGCGTCAGGCGCACCAGGATGTCATCACCGCGGTTGAGCTGGTTGCCGGTGGTCTCGGTGTGCAGCGCCCAGGCGTCCTGGCCCACTTTCTTCGGCGCGATGCGCAGGTACTCGCGCCGCAGCGTGATGCCCTCGGTGGAGAGGGCCGGGATCTCGGCCGCGCCCACGGTCTGGACGAGCCGGGCCGTATAAAAGACGCGGCTCGACCCTTCCGTGCGCTCGATCGATACGTTGTTCTGGCCCGCGCGCAGCGCCGAAGCAGGCAGCGTGAGGACGATGTCGGGCCGGTCGATCACCTCCGGCGTCAGCCGCACCGTCCCGACCACCTGCCCGTTGAGCCGCACGCGCACCTCTCCGGTGAGGGCGGCCGCGCCCTGCCCCGCGGCCAGGTAGTCGGTGACGGCCGCCAGGGCCCACGACGTGGCGCGGGTGCTCCACCAGTAGTGGCCGGTCCGGTTGCGCATCATCCAGCGCAGGATGGGTCCCACGCGCGTGTCCTTCGGGTCCACGGCGAGCACGGCCCGCAGCCCGATCGCCGTGGTCGCCATGTTGTCCCAGTCCCACCGGTCGTCGCGGGACGTCTGCCAGTGGACGACGCCGTCCGCGGAGACCGCGCGGCGTCCCAGCTCCTCGAACGCCGAGCGCGGATCGCCGCCCAGCAGTTTCTCCAGCAGGACGGTGTACGCGAAACCCGCGGGCCCCAGCCGCTGGAGGTCGGGCTTTGCGCGCTCGTAGGCGGCGCGCACGCCGTCCCGGTCTCCCGCCAGCGCCGCGGCGTACAGCAGGAACATGCGCGTGTCGGACGGCGCGCGCTGCGCCAGGCGCAGCGCCGCCTCCCGGCCGCGCTGCGCTGCGTTCTCGCTGACCGGCCATCCCTCCGCGCGCGCCACCGCCAGCCCGTACAGGGTGTAGGCCGTCATCCACGGGTTGTCGTCGTCGAACTCGAACCAGCCCCACGCGCCGTTCTCGCGCTGGAAGCGGTACACGCGCGTGAGCCCGTCGCGCACCATGCGGGGCAGCTCCGCGTCGAGCCGCGCGTCTTTGACCCCCGCCGCCCGCAGCACCTTGCGCGCCATCACGCTGGGCAGGAACCGGCTCATGGTCTGCTCCATGCAGCCGTAGGGATAGCCGATCACGTACTCCAGCCCGCCCACCACCGCGTTGATCACCGACGGCGTGACGCGGATGGTGAGGCGCGTCGCCTCCGGGATCGCCGCGGGGTCCACGGTGAAGGTGTGCGCCGCCGGGGCATCCGGAGCCACGTCGCCGGAGAAGTACGCCACCTCTTCCCGGCCGTAGGGTCGCACGCGCAGCGGCAGCTCCACACCGTCCGTGTACTGCTTGCGCCCCGCGCCGCCGGGCGTCCACGCCGTCACCGTGACCTTCGCGTCGCCGGCCCGCGGCGGGGTCACCGGCCACGACAGTGTGGCCGTCTTGCCCGGTTCCACCGCGACCGCCTGCACCTCCGGGCCATTCACGGTGAGCCCGTCGGCGCGCAGGCGGACGCTGGCCGTCTCCGCGGCGCCGGTGTCGTTGTGCACCACGGCCAGGATGCGCGACTGGTCGCCCTGGGTGAGCAGGCGCGGAATCTCGACGCGCACCAGGAAGTCCTTGGCCACCACCGACTTCTGGGTCTGCCGCCCCAGTCTCGTGTCGGGCGTGAGGGCGGTGACCGAGGCGCGCCAGGTGGTCAGGTTGTCGGGCAGCGCGAACGTCACCGCGGCCTGCCCGCGCTCGTCGGTGCGCAGGGCGGGATTCCAGTACGCCGTGTCCTCGAAGCGCCGGCGCGCGGAGATCCTGGGCTCCGCTTTGTCGGCGTCGCCCAGGTAGCGCACGGCGAAGGAGAAGATGGTCCGCACCTGGTTGTAGCGCCGCGGATAGAAGGCGTTGCGCAGGGCCCGGGGGTCGTCCTCCCGCAACGCGTAGATGGACTCGTCCACGACGCCCAGGGAGAACTCCGCCCGCGCGGGCTGTCCCGATGCGTCGGTGATCTGGATCGCGTAGGTGATCTTCTCGCCCGGGCCGTACTTCGGCCGGTCGGGGGTGATGGAGACCCGGAGCTCCCGCGCGGGGATGTCCACCCGCAGCGCCGCCTGGCTGCTGGCCACGCGCTTGTCCCTGACGTACACCGCGGACAGGAAGACGTTGGGCCCGTACTCGGCCAGCACCGGGACCTGCACCACGGTGCTGCGCGCGGTGATGGGGACGGTCTGCGCGCGATAGATGCGCTCGCCCTCCACCGTCAGCAGCACGGTCTGCCCGGTGCGGTCGGCGTTGATCAACACGCGGGCGGTCTCGCCCGGCGCGTACCGCCGTTTGTCGGTCAGCAGGGACAGGTCCGTGTACCGGGCCTCGAGCATCCCGCCCGCGCCGGCGACCGCCCACAGGTAGGCGGTGCCGCGGATCTCGCGGCCACGGGCGTCGCGGGCCTGCGCCCGCAGGCGCAAGAATCCCTCGCGCGGTGGGGTGAACTCGAACGTTGCTTTGCCATCGGCGCCCGCCTCCGCCCGCCAGGTCCCGACCTGCCCGGTCACCGCCCGTCCCGTGCGCGCAATCCACCGCTCGGAGAAGACGTCCAGCCGCAGCGGCGTGCGGGGAACCGGCCTTCCTTCATAATCCTTTGCTTCCACGATGACGTGCGATGGGGTGCCCGGCGCCGCCAGATAGCCGTCGGTGAGGACGGCCAGGCGGAAGGCGCCCGGCACCACCTGGACCGACGTATCGGCGGATGCTTCCCGGCCCGATGGATCGGTGACGCCGAGCTGGGCCGTGAACAAGTACTGCTGCGGTCCGTCGGGCATCTCGGCGACGTCGGCCCGGAAGCGGATCACGCCGCGGCCGGAGGCGTCCAGCGCGACCTCACCCTGGGCATAGGTCTGGCCGTCGCCCGCGTACCAGCCGTACCGCTCCGCGATCTCCTCCTCGTCCACCTCCTCCGCGCCGTACGCGGCCGCGTACTCCGCGAGCCAGTCCGGGGAGCGGTAGACGGCGTACTTCACCTTGCCGCCCGCCACCGGGCTGCCGAAGTAGTAACGCGCCGTGAGCGCGATCTCCACCGTGTCCCCGCGTACGTAGCGGCGTTTGTCGGGCGCCGCCGTGATGGAGAACTCGGGCTTGCGGTAGGAGGCGATGACCACGTCGTGGGTGTACTCGGAGCCGCCCGCGGAGAGGACCAGGGTGTAGGTGCCGGTGGGCGCTTCCGCGCTGATGTCCACCTGGCCGTGAAACGTCCCGTAGTCGCCGGTGGCGCGGCGCTCCCGCAGGACGGGCTCGCCGGTAGGATCGCGCAGTTCCACGGTGACCTCTTGCCCGGACGGCACCGCGTACCGCGCCTCCCCACCCACCTTCCGGCGCGCGACGCCCTTGTAGTAGATGCGCTGGCCGGGGCGATAGATGGGACGGTCGGTGTACGCGAACAGCGCGAACGTTCCGGCCTGCTCGAAGCGGTAGTCGGTGCGGTCCACCACCGCCTCGTCCGCGCCGCGGATGGCCACCGCCAGCAGGCGGAACTCCTCCACGCCGCCGGGGATCCTGAACTCCACCAGCCCCCGCCCGTCGGTGGCGCGCTCCGCGAACACCTGCCCGCGGCGGTACAGCCGGACGGTGCTCCCCGGCACCGGCACGCCGGTGTTGACGTCGGTCACGTAGGCCAGGAGCTGGCCCGGCGCGTTCTTCAGGACCAGGGCGGTGTCGGTGACGACGATCCACGCCGGCATGATCGCATCGCCATTGGCCACGTCCACCAGATACAGGCCGGAAGGCAGCGGGCCGAAGTCGACCCGCTTGGTGAAGAAGCCCTCCGCGTCGGCCTCGGTGATGGGTAGGTCGCGCTCCCACAGCAACTCCGGGCGCACGCCGGACCGGGGACGCAGCAGCGCCGGCGGGATCGGTCCCTTCACGTCGAAGACGTCTCCCAGGCGGTTCAGGGCCCTGGCCGCGGTCTCGTCCTGCAGGATCTCGGAAAGGCGCGTGCGGAAGATGCGCACCCGCAGGGTCCGCTCGCCGGCCGGCGTCCCGCCGTCCACGTAGCCCCGCACGGGCAGCTCCGCCCGCTCCGCGGTGGTGAAGAGGCGCCGTCCCTGGGCGAGTGTCAGGTCGAGCTTCGCGGGCGCCAGGGTGAGGGTGACCTGCGACGTGCGTCCTTCAACCACCGTGATCTCGGCGTGCTGCACGGCGTGCGCGTCGATCTGCGCCGTCACCTGATAGGCGCCCGCCGCGACCTGCGCCAGTGCGAACCGCCCGTCCCGGCCTGTGCGCGCGTACCGGATGCCGCGCTCCTTGCCCGTGGTCTCCAGGGGGGCGACGGTGATCCTGGCGCCTCCCAGCGGCCGGCCGGTGGAGGCCAGGGTCACCTGGCCCTGCACGCCGCCCACGGGGATCTCCTGCGAGAGGGCGTAGGCCAGCACCCAGGCGATACCGGCCAGCGCCACCACCGCGCCCATCCGGCGCGGCGCCAGGCCGGCGACCATCCGCACACCGCGAGCGAGCGATGCCATGACGCCCATCACCGTTCCGCTCCTTCCGGGGAAGGATGGATCGCGCCCTGGCCTTTCCTCCGTGTCCACGATGCGATGCGGGACGCGATGTCCCCCAGCACCATCACGGCCACGACTCCCGCGGCCAGGGCGGTGAGCATCCGGGTCTTCTCCGCGCGGGTCAGCGTGCTGAGCGGGATCGCGTACCCCGCGGTCTGCGTCAGCACCACCGCGCACAGCATCGCCATGATCGAAATGCGCAACGCCGCGCGGCCGGCGGCGGGGTGTGCGCCTCCGGCGCCCGTGATCTCCGTGGCGGCGGCCGCCACCGCCAGGCCGGCCAGCAATCCGACCGCGGATCTGGCGCCCCACAGCACCAGCATGGCCGCGGGCACGCCTGCCGCCAGCACCACGGCCACGGCGAACCGGATCACCTGCGCGGCGGGTCCCCCCATGTGCGTCACGCCTCCGGTCCCGGCGCCCGCGCGCGCCAGCAGCCCGGGCAGCATCGCGCCGGCCAGGAAACTGAAGAGCGCGAAGTGATCGGTGAGCGCCGCGCCGGAGAGGTTGTCCTGGTACCTGCTGGTGAACAGGCGGTACAGGAGCAGGATCAGGCCGAACAACAGCAGGCGCACCAGCGTCTCCTCGATCGCCGGCCCCGCGTCGTCTGGCCGGGCGCCCGCGTCGCCGGCCCCCGTGTCCACGTCGCCCGCCGTCCGCCTCCACATCCGGTCCGCGAGCACCACGCCCGCCACCAGCCACGCTGCCAGCAGCATGACGCCCACACCGTAGCCGATGAGCAGGTAGAAGGCGGCGAT
>JACQTN010000525.1 GCA_016210785.1 Armatimonadota bacterium | reverse complement strand
TTCTCTGACTGCTCTGGAGTCTTCATGAATCACAGCCAGATCGTCAGCTTCATCTGGGGCGTGGCGGACCTGATTCGCGATACGTTCAAGCGGGGCAAGTACCAGGATGTCATCCTCCCCCTGACCGTCCTGCGGCGCATCGACTGCGTGCTCGCCCCGATCAAGGCGAAGGTGCTCGAGACCAACGCTCGCTTCAAGGGCAAGCTGGAGAACGTCGATCCGCAGCTCCGTAAGGCGTCTGGCTACGCGTTCTACGACACCTCGCGCTATGACTTCGGGAAACTCCTCACCGACGCCCCGAACGCTGCGGCCAACCTCCGGAACTACATCAGCGGCTTTAGGGTTCCCCATATGACATGAGGCGCAGAGTTGGCACAAAACGTCGGCGTTTCGTTGTATCTGCCGACATATTGTGCCAGATCAGGCGGGCCTCAGATGTCCGCAGGGGGGGACGAATGGCCGGATTGGACCCCCAGACGCTTCAGGAATCTTGTATTCATTTCTGCCTTGACTAAACAGGGATGCGAGCCGTATATTCAAGACAGCCGAGAACAAATAGCCCTACCCCGCTACCTCCCAATCCTCCGGTCTTGATGGGTGGAGAGATGCAAGCCGTGCTTTCATCGGCGGACCGGGCGTTGGGGCGGCTCGACGGTGCGGTCCAGACCCTCCCGGCTCCTGATTTCTTTGTGCTCATGTATGTCCGCAAGGAGGCCGTGCTCTCAAGCCAGATCGAGGGCACGCAGAGCTCTCTGGACGACCTCCTGGCGGCGGAGGCGCAAGTTCTCGACCCCGACCGCCCGAAAGACGTCGGTGAGGTGCTGAACTATGTGGCCGCCGTGCGCGCGGGGCTGGAGCGGCTCAAGGACCTCCCGGTGTCGGTCCGCCTCATGCGCGAGATGCATGCGCGCCTGCTCGAGGGCGTACGCGGCGATCACCGAGCACGCGGAGAGTTCCGTCGCGTGCAGAACTGGATCGGGCCCGAGGGGGCTTCGCTTGCCGAGGCGACATTTGTGCCGCCTCCTCCAGACCTGGTGCCTGACGCCATGGCCGATCTTGAGCGGTTCCTCCACGTTGCTGACGATCTGCCCGTGCTGTTCAAGATCGGGCTTGCGCACGCACAGTTCGAGACGATCCACCCGTTCTTGGATGGGAACGGCCGCCTGGGTCGCCTGTTGATCACCTTCCTGCTCTGCGAGCACAGGATCCTCCAGCAACCCGTCCTCTATCTCTCATACCACCTCAAGCGCCACCGGCAGGAGTACTACGCCCGGCTTCAGGCGATCCGTGACGAGGGAGATTGGGAGGGGTGGTTGCGCTTCTTCCTGGAGGGTGTCCGCCGCGTCGCCGAGGAGGCCACGGTCACGTCCCGGCGGGTAGTGGACCTTCGGGAGCGACACCGCGTCCTGATCGCTGAACGCTTCGGGTATGCGACGGGAAACGGGCTCAAGGTGCTGGAGCAGCTCTACGCCACTCCCGTCGTGACGGTCCATCGGGTACGGGAGATCACGGGCGCGAGTTTCCAGGCGGCGAACACGCTCGTGGCCCGGTTCGTTGAGTACGGGATCCTGACCGAGTTCACGGGGCAAGCCCGCAATCGTCGGTTCCGGTACAGCCCCTACATCGATCTATTCGCCGAAGGCACGTGACCATGTATGTGGACAAGAAGTTGGGAGGCGCCCACGCGGTCCAGACGCTGTCCCGCCTGAACCGCGTTCATGCGGACAAGACGGAGACGATGGTGCTCGACTTTGCCAACGAGGCGGACGAGATCCAGAGGGCGTTCGAGCCGTGCGATGAGAAGACCCTGCTCTCGGAGGCGACGGATCCCAACCGGCTATATGACCAGGAACGCCGTCTGAAAGACTTCCACGTATTCGATGAAGGCGACCTTGATGCCTTTGCGCGGCTCTACTTCCGACCCGGCGCGCAGCACCACCAGTTCTATGCGGTCCCGGCGTCCACCCTGGAGCGCTTCAGCGAACTGCCCGAGGACGAGCAGGTCGATTTCCGGGGGGCGCTCACGGACTACGTGCGGCTGTATGCCTTCCTCTCACAGGTGTTGACTTTCGCGGACGCCGATCTCGAGAAGCTGTATGTCTTCGCCCGGCTGCTCCGCCGGTATCTTCCGGCTGAACGAGACCACCTGCCGCGGGAGATCCAGCAGACCATCGACATGGAATCGTACCGGATCCAGCGCACGTACCGGGGGAAGATTTCGCTGGAGCGCGGGCAGAAGGAATTGGAGCCTGCCGGTGCGGACAGAGGCCACGGGCGGCCCGTCGAGGAGATCGAGCTCCTTTCCCAGATCATCCGAGAACTCAACGAGCGCTTCGGCACGGATTTCACGGAGGAGGACAAGGTTTTCATCCAGCAGCTTGAAGACAGGTTGTCCGGCGACACAGCGCTTGCCGCAAGCGTCCGGGTAAACACGCCCGAGAACGCGCGGCTCACCTTCGACCACGTGGTGACCGACCGTCTCCAGGACATGGTCGACACCAACTTCAAGTTCTACAGGCGGGTCACCGACGACCAGCAGTTTGCCAGGTTTTTCCTCGACTGGTTGTTTGAGCGGTTCAGAAAGTCGGTGGAGTGAAGGCAAGCCCGCGGCGGTCGGGGGCAAAGGCTCGAGCGGAAGCAGGCGCGGGTTCGGCGGGATACCCGCTCGGGTAGGGGCCTCGGAGTCCCAGGGCCAGGCTGCTTCAGGGGTGCGGTTTTGGCAGCGCGACCGGGCTCTCGGGTTTCTTAGGTGTCCTGCCCTCGCGGGTACGCGCCGCGTCTGCCCCGTCCGCCGCGCGTGTGTTGCCTCTGCCCTGCGGCGTGTGCTATACTGCGCAGGGACTTGAGCCCCGGCCATTCGCGACCCTTGTGGGGGCCAGTCGAATGCCGGGGTATTTCGCACGCCTCCCAATCCCTCCGGGGGTGCCCACCCGCCCACCCAGGGCGGAGGGTCCCGGCGGGAGATGCGGGTGGCGGAGGATATAACCTGAAGGAGGAGAGAGCGTCATGCCCGTCGTCACCATGAAGCAGCTCCTCGAAGCGGGGGTCCACTTCGGGCATCAGACTCGCCGGTGGAACCCGAAGATGCAGCGGTTCATCTTCACCGAGCGCAACGGCATCCACATCATCGACCTGCAGAAGACGGTCCCCATGCTGGAGGAGGCGTACCGCTACGTGCGGGACGCCGTCGCCCAGGGCGGCAGCATTCTGTTTGTGGGGACCAAGAAGCAGGCGCAGGACGCCATCCGCGAGGAAGCGGTGCGCGCCAGCATGTTCTACGTCAACCAGCGGTGGCTGGGCGGCATGCTGACCAACTTCCAGACGATCCGCAAGCGCATCGAGCGCCTGCGCGAACTGGAGGACCTGAAGGCGCGCGGCTATCTCGAGGTGCTGCCCAAGAAGGAGCAGGCGCTCCTCATGGACGAGATGGCCAAGCTGGAGCGCTTCCTGGGCGGCATCAAGCAGATGACGCGCCTGCCCGTGGTGGTCTACCTGGTGGATACCCGCAAGGAGCGCATCGCCGTGGCGGAGGCCCGCAAGCTGGGCATCCCCATCGTGGCGATCCTGGACACCAACTCCGATCCGGACGAAGTGGACTTCCCGATCCCGGGCAATGACGACGCCATCCGGGCCGTCCGTCTGATCACCAACCGGATGGCCAACGCCGCGCTGGAGGGCCTCGAGGAGCGTAAGAAGCTCGAGGTGGAGGAGGAGGCGGTCGTCGCCGGCGAGATGCCCATCGACGTGGAGGCGGCGGGCGCCGCGGACGGCGAGGAGCCCGCGGAAGAGACCTGGGAGGAGCCGGCCGAGGTCGAGCGGGAGGGCGAGGCATGATCAGCCCAGAGATGGTGAAGGAACTGCGCAGCCTGACCGGCGCCGGGATCGTGGACTGCCGCAACGCGCTACGGGAGACGCAGGGCGACGTGGCCCGGGCGGCGGAGCTGCTGCGCGCGAAGGGCGTGGCGACGGCCCAGAAGAAGTC
>JACQTN010000541.1 GCA_016210785.1 Armatimonadota bacterium | reverse complement strand
CACGATGTCCTTCCTCCTCTATGCGCCCCCTGAGCATGCCCGATGGGGACGCGACGCACCTCATCAATGAGGGTCCCTCGGCCGGGCTCCTTATGGGGAATTCCCGGAGGGCGTGACCTCGTAGCCGAGTTCCTCCAGTTTCGCCCCAACTTGCTCCGGCGTGACCTGGGCGGGATTGATCGTGACCACCACCCGCTGGGTGTGGGCACTCGCCGCGACGTGGCGGACACCGGGGATGCGGCGCAATGCGCCCCCGATGCGCGCCTCACACCCGGCGCAGTGAATCTTCTGCTCACCGACCACGGTAAAGTCAACCGCACGTGTCATACCTACCAGCCTCCTGTTCTGAATGAATGGCGCACCCAAACCGGTTTTGGGCCTCGCCACCTGATCTATACACCTTCCAGCGACTGGAAGGTCAAGTCCCTAATTCGGGACCCCGGATGCGAAAACAAGAAGTGCGCGGGTTGACGCGCACTCGGGACTGGAACATATCGCTTCCGGTGCTTGCGACCAGCCAGTGGTGTGCCGGATCGGGACGTTCGTGGTGTCACCCTCAATGACGAGTTCGACCTTCTGTCCCTTGATACTGCGTGCGATGGCGGTAGCTCCGGGCGCGCTTCTGCTGGTACCGGAGCAATATGGTCGCCGGTGCGGCGCATGTCTCCACCCCGTGGTACTTGATGAGTGGATCATCTCAGCCAGCGCCCCGGTGACCATCGGGCCACGGCGACAACCTCGCCGTTTGATCTGCGAACGCGCAGCAAGAAGGTCGTCAAACCCTCGATCATCTTGCAAGGACTCCCTAGCTGCCGGATGTAAGGCAGCTCACGTCACCAGTCCGCCTGACCATGATCTAATGAAGCCAGGCCATTTTCGCCAGGAGGCCGCCGCGGCGCGCGCCGCCGTGCCGGCCCTGCGGCATGTCGTCGCCGGCGACGATACCCAGCGCCCCCAAAGCGCTGGATGAAATGACCAACGGCCCGGATCCTCACCCGGCCGCGGGATTTCCTCACCGGCCTCGGCCTGTTTAGTCCCAACACGGGCGAGGGTCTGGCGGCCATCCACCGGCGCATCAGCGTCGGCATCATGGGCATCAATGCCGGGATCATGATGCCCGTCATCGGGATGGTGCGGCACTGGACGTATGGGCTGGTGTTGGCCGGGCTGTATCCGCTCCCCGCCGGGGCGGCGGTCGAGGCCGACAGGAACGTCTCGTTCGCGGTCGAACGGCGCGTCTCTTGAGGACTGTATAGCAGTCAGTTGCGGCGGTGCCCGGCTCACGCCCACTTTCCATCGGGCCCTGGTCGGGCACCGCCGCCGAAGGTAGATGGGGTTCGGGTGCGCGGGCGAAACGAACGCGGGAACCGAGTCGCAGCGGGCACTCCCTCTGCATGAAGCACCCTGTGCCTTCTAGCCGGGGTCTCCAGCAGAGGCCCGCTCCGGATCAATCTAGCCCGCCGTCATCCGGCACGTGCGCGGGCGGCCGTGGGATAGTCTCCGGGCCTGTCGTCCCCCCCAACCGGGAGCGGCCTCCCTCGCCAATGCTCACACCGTCCGGCGTCGTGGTGTACTGGACTCGCGGTCCCATCCCGACACTCTACCATGGCACGGCGTGGACGTTCGGCCTGCAGGACGGCTTCAGAGGGCAGCCTGTGCCCAACGCGGCAGGAGCCGATGGAAAATGCAGGCAAGCAGCATCGGTCCGGCTTGACAGGACCGGGCGAAAGGCGCCAGAATGGAGTTTGTAAACGCATAGGCGGATATAAGCGTAGCGGTCTTATCGCGCAGTGGCGCGGAGAGAGGAGGACAGGTACTCGATGGCAACGGCTGTGAAGGAACGGCGCAAAGCCCCACGGGGGCGCGACAACGGTGTCTTCATGCAACTGCTGGCCAAGTTCTATCGGGGGATGGGGGATCCCAGCCGGCTCCGCATCTTGGAGTATCTTCTCGACGGCGAGCGGACCGTCACCGAACTGGTCGAATTGTTGGGATCTCCACAGGGCCGCGTCAGCAGCCACCTCGCCTGTTTGCGGTGGTGCGGCTTCGTGGCCACGCGCCAGGCCGGGCACTACGTCTATTATCGCCTGGCCGACCCCAGGGTGCGGGAGATTCTCGCGCTCGGCAAGGATATGGTGACGGCGAACGCCGAGCACATTTTCTCCTGCACGCGGATCCGGTGAGGGAGAAGAACCCCATGTGCGGAGGCTGCTGGCCGCGGGAACGCGCGGAATCGAAGGCGGGGGACCGGAGCAGCCTGGATGAGGTGCTCAACCCTCAGGCCCACCACGGCGCGGGGACACCAACACCTGCGGCGGGTCCGCACCACCCGCCCGGGCTCCGAAATCCCCTGGCGGTGGCGGGTCTGGCGCTCATCATCGTCGCGCTGGGATGGACGCTGATCGGGATGCGGCGGGGACGCGACGCGGCGGTCGATGCGCCGCAGGTTCCCGTTCTCCCGGTCGCCTCGGCTCCCGAGGCCGGCTCCCGCGCTCCGGCCTTCACGCTGCCCGGGCTGCGCGGCGCAAAGGTGTCGCTGGCCCAGTTCAGCGGTCGACCGGTCGTCCTCAACTTCTTCGCTGCCTGGTGCGCGCCGTGCTGGACGGAGATGCCGGCCTTCCAGGAGGCCTATCAGGCCCACCGGCAAAAGGGGCTCGTGTTTATTGGGGTTGGGCTGCAGGATTACCCGGAGACCCTGGAAGTGATGGTCACGAAGCTGGGGGTATCCTTCCCGGTGGCCTATGACCGCACGGGCGACGTCGCCGTAGGCCTCTACCAGCTGCGCAGCCTGCCCACCACCGTCTTTATCGACCGGCAGGGGATCGTTCGCCGGGTCTGGATGGGGCCGCTCAACCGCCAGATGCTGGAGCGGCAGATCGCCGCCTTGTTGTAGGCGGGCCGGTACCAGAGGACGCCTCGTGCCGAGTCTGAGCCTTCTTTCTCTCGCCTTCAGCGCCGGGATGATCGCCACGCTCAACCCCTGCGGCTTCGCCATGCTGCCGGCCTACGTCTCTTACTACCTGGGACGGGAAGACGTCCCTCAGCCCTCCCCGGCCAACGGGCTCCTGCGCGGTCTGGCCGGCGGCCTGGTGATGACGACCGGCGTGCTATGCGCGCTGGGCCTCGTCGGCCTGGTCATCTCCGCGGCAGGCACCGCGGTCATGAGATATGCCCCGTGGGCCGGCGCGGTCATCGGCGTGGTCATCGCCGCGCTCGGCGTGCTGATGCTGGCGCGGCGCTCGTTGTCCATCAGTTTGCCTGTTCACAACCCGCTGGCGGCGCGACCCGACCTGGTCTCCCGCCCGGGATATCGCGCGTTCTTCCTGTTTGGCACCGGGTACGCCGTCGCCTCGCTCGGCTGCACGCTGCCGATCTTCCTCGTTGTGGTGACGCAGGCTCTATCAGCGGGCGGCATTGCGGGTGGGCTGCTGACCTTCGGCGCCTATGGGCTGGGCATGGGGGCCGTGCTGCTGGTGCTGTCCGTGGCCATCGCTATCGGCCGGAGCACCGTGGCCCAGGTCCTGCGCGTGTTGATTCCCTATGTCCGCACGGCCGGTGCCCTCGGCCTTGTCGCAGCCGGAGGATACCTAGTGTACTACCAGGTCACGGTGGGCCGGCTCCTGGCGGGGCTGTGACGTGACCCGGGTGCAAATCTCGCGGCCAGCGAAGTCCCGCCCCTTTCGCCTTGCCCGCGCCGGTTCCCCGGTCGAATTCCGCGTTCAGGTACCGCAGGAGGAGCGACGTCCGCACTGCCAGGGGGTAGACCAGCCGGACTTCGTCTCACGACCATGGCCGGCCGGTGGAGATTTGTTCGCCACCGGCAGACTCAGCGGTCACGGCTGCCTTCTGCACGGTGAACGACGGGTGGAGTCCCATCGCTTGAAATCACCCAGCGCAATGATGATGAAGGACGGATCATTCGCGGCGCCAAACCGCGGGGTGAAGTGCTGGTCGAAGTGCTGATACCGAAGACGCGGGTCGGTGACCTCGCAGCGAGCAACCTCAGCCTCGCGAGATCCAGCATCAGCCGCGCCTCCCATCCACTCTTGGTCACGCCGGTATTGGTGCCTGGCAAAAGAAAACACCCTGCGGGCACCGGCCGGAAACCGGTCCCCGCAGGCGTTTGTTGTGCACTGGTCGGCTAGCGCGCCACGCTGCGCTTGTTGTCGGGATCGGTGTCGGCCGCGCCGGCGAAGGTGCGGACCGTCGTAGCGACCGGGATGCCCACAAACGTGCCGCCGCCGGCCGGAATGGCCGCCTGCCCCACACTCTCCTGCGCAGGCGCGGAGGCGCTACCCCCGTTACCGGCAAACCCGGCGCCCACGGTTCCCACCAGGAGCGCCGTCGCGATCAGGATCAGAGCCACTGCATACCGCATCGTATCCTACCCCCCTCCTCAAGATTCTGCACTCGGCATGCTGTAACGAGTAGCGGCCGGCCGATATTCCTCACCTCCCCAGGACGTGGTGCGAGACCTCGCCCTGAAATAAGTGCCGGCGCCTGCGCGTTTGGCCTTGTGTGGAGACGCCGGCGGCCGGCGTGCCGGCCGGGCCGATCAGGAAGAAGACGTCCGTTCGGAGGAGTGCGATGACACCCCGTGATGCCTTCGTTGCCGTCATTCTGACCCTGACGGTTGCCGTGACGCCTGGCCACGCCCAGGCGATGACCACCGATCAGCTGCTGGAGCGCGTCTTCGACGCGGGCCAGCAGCAGCCCGCGGAGTTCCACGCAGAGTTCTCCGCCGTCCTGACCCTGAAGGTGCCGCTCGGGACGTTTGTGGCACAGGGGACCGGCACGTACATGCAGTGGCGGAAGCCCGGCGAAAAGATGCGGCAGAAGGTGGTGGTGACGAAACTGGACGTCCCGCTGCTGCTGCAGCCTTTCCAGGGCTATCTCAAGAAGTTCATCGGCGAGAAGGTCGAGGGCCAGGTGGAGCAGGCCAACATCCTCCACGAGCACGACGTCTTCCTGGCGGACGACAGGCCGGACGGCCTGTGGACGCTGGCGGGGGTGCGCCGGGACAT
>JACQTN010000051.1 GCA_016210785.1 Armatimonadota bacterium | reverse complement strand
GGGTCTTCGGCGTCACGCGCAACCCGTGGAAGCTCGACCGCACGCCGGGCGGCTCCAGCGGCGGCGCCGCGGCCGCGGTGGCGGCGGGTCTGGGACCGATCGCGGAGGGCAGTGACGGCGGCGGCTCGGTCCGAATTCCGGCGAGCCTGTCAGGCGTGGTGGGCTTCAAACCCTCCCAGGGACGCATCCCGCGCCATCCCAATCAGAATGCCTGGGCCACGCTGAGCGTCCACGGCCCGCTTGCCCGCACGGTGGCCGACGCCGCGCTCATGTTCGCCGTGATGGCGGGGCCGGACGACCGCGACCCGCTGTGCGCGGGTGACACCGGCGAGGACTTCCTGGCGGCGGCGCAGGGCGATGCGAGCCTGCGCGGGCTGCGGGTGGCCTGGACGCCGGACTTCGACGGCGTCGTTCCGGTGGACCCGGAGGTGCGCGAGGTGGCTGAGGCGGCAGTCCGGGCCTTCGAAGATCTGGGCGCGGCGGTCACGCCGGCCAGCCCCGACGTGCGGAAGGCCCGGGCGATCTTCGAAGTGGTGGCCACCTATCCGCGTCACACCACGCTCGCGCCCCACCTGGCGGAGTGGAGAGAGCATCTGGATCCCGTCCTGCTGCGCCGCGCGGAGCACCTGGGGCGCTTCACCGCCGCGGACGTGGCCCAAGCGGAGGTGGAGCGCACGGCCCTGTGCCTGGGCATGGCGAAGTTCTTCCAGTCCTGTGACCTGCTGGTGCTGCCCACCACCGCGGTGCCCGCGTTCTCCACGGCCGGGTATCCCAGGGAGGTCGCGGGTCGCCCCATCACCTCGCCGTACGCCGATGACATCTGGTTGCTGACGATGGCTTTCAACCTGACGGGACAGCCGGCGATCTCGGTGCCGTGCGGGTGGACCGCGGATGGGCTGCCGGTGGGCCTGCAGATCGTGGGGCGGCGCCTGGCGGACGCGCTGGTGCTGCGGGCGGCGGCGGCCTTTGAGGCCGCGCGGCCGTGGGCGGCGAGCCGGCCGCCGCTGTGAGGCGACGCCGGGGGGGACACCACCGGGCGCGGCAGCGCGTGGGCGCAGAGGAGATGTCGCGCCGGGCTGCGAACGTTCTACCCACGGATATTTCCCACACCGCTTCCCAGCATCCGCGGACGCCCGAGAAGCGCGATCATCAGGGGAGGTGCACGATGGATATGGGACGCACAGGTAAGACGTGGAGACATCGTGTCGTGCTGCCGGTCCTCGCCACCCTGGCAGTGGGTCTCCTGGCCGGGGCGGGTCTTGCTCAGCGCGCCGATGACACTATCGTCGTGGCCATGGAAGCCGAGATCCCCAATCTCGACCCGGCGCAGTTGCTGGGGCTGCACTCCATCCGCGCCATCCGGCTCGTCACGGAGACGCTGGTGGCGCCCAAGCCGACCACCACCGAGATCGTTCCGCTTCTGGCCACGTCGTGGACCGTCTCCGCCGACGGCCTGCAGTGGACGTTCAAGCTGCGGCCCAACGTCAGGTTCCACGACGGCACGCCCTTCACCGCGGAGGCCGTCAAGTACACCTTCGACCGGGTCATCGACAAGAACCACCCCGCCTACGGCCTGGGCAAGTGGTCGTTCCTGGTCGCCTACCTGGCGCCCCTCAGGACCGTGGAGGTGGTGGATTCGCTGACCGTGCGCCTCCACCTCAAGTACCCCAACTCCGCGCTGCTGGAGTACCTGGCGCTGCCCAACGCCGGCATCATCAGCCCCACCGCGCAGCAGAAGCTGGGGAAGGACTTGGCCTCACAGCCGGTCGGGACGGGCCCGTACACGTTCAAGGCCTGGCAGCGGGGCGTCAAGCTCACCCTGGAGCGCAACGACGCCTACTGGGGCACGAAGGGGAAGGCCAAGTCGATCATCTTCCGCGGGATCCCCGAGGACCAGACGCGGGTCGCCGAGCTGCTGGCGGGGAACGTGGACGTGATCATCCCGGTGCATCCCGACGCGCTGGCCCAGGTCGAGAGCAACCGGAACACAGCGCTCATCAGGCAGCGCGGCCTCACGTTCTGGTACGTGGCGCTCAACATCCAGAAGGCGCCCTTCAACGACGTGCGGATCCGCCAGGCCCTCAACTATGCCGTCAACAAGGAGGCGATCGTGCGCGACGTGCTCAAAGGCACTGGTATCGTGGCCACGCAGCCCGTGCCGCCGTCGAGTTGGGGATTTGCGCCCGACGCCCCGAGCTACCCGTACAACCCGCAGAAGGCCAGGCAGCTGCTCGCGGAGGCCATGTACCCCAACGGGTTCCCGGCCACCTTCTGGGTGCCCGACTCCGGCTCCGGCATGCAGCTCCCGAAAGAAATGAGCACCGTCATCCAGGCGAACCTGGCCGCGGTGGGCATCCAGGCGAAGATCGAGATCTTCGAGTGGGGCTCCTACCTGGGGCGGCTGCGCGGCGAGAAGCCGGACATGGCCGCGCTCTCGTGGTTCCTCAAGACGGATGATCCCGACGTCGCCCTCTACCCGGTGGTGCACTCCCAGGCCGTGCCGCTGCCCAACCGGTCGGGCTACAGCAACCCGGAGGTGGACCGGCTGCTGCTGGCGGCCCGCGCCACCGCCGACCGGGCGAAGCGGGCGGAGGCCTACAAGCAGGTGATCCGGATCGTGAACAGGGAGATCCCGTGGATCGCGGTGGACCACCAGATGGAGATCGTCGGCGTCCGCCGCAGCGTGAGGGGCGTGACCATGAACCCCAACGGGTTTTACCTGGGGGTGGAGACGGCCTATCACCAATAGGCTTGCCGTGGACGCGCCCGCCGTGGGCGCCGCGATGTCGGTGAGCGCGGTACCGCAAGACGCATTGCAGGAACCTGACACGTGCGGCGAGCGAGGGATCGTGGTACGCCCTGCATGAACGTGGAACGTGCGAGCGCGCCGGGCACAGGCGAGTGCTCGCCTGTGCCCGGCCGCGCTGTTGAGCCCGTGCGCCGGGCGCTCGCGCGCGCCGGGCGCGGCGGTGGTCATGGGCGGGCCCGGGACCCATGACCCGGTACATCGCGCAGCGGCTGCTGCTCATGGTTCCCGTGTTGCTGGGGGTGACCCTGGCGGTTTTCCTCCTCCTGCACCTCACGCCGGGCGATCCCGCCGCGGTGATGCTGGGGCCGGAGGCCACGGCCGAGAATCTGGCCCGGCTGCGCCAGCAACTGGGGCTTGACCGGCCGGTGGCGGTGCAGTACGCGCAGTGGCTGCTCCGCCTGGTGCGCGGCGACATGGGCCGGTCCTTCACCATGGAGGCGCCCGTGGCGTCGCTGGTGTGGGAGCGCTTCGGACCCACCTTCCTCCTCACCGTGGCTGGCCTGGCCTTCTCCTCCGTCGTGGGCGTGGTGGCGGGGGTGATCTCCGCGGCCCGCCGCAACTCTGCCGTCGATCGCCTGGTCACGGCGCTCTCGCTCTTTGGCGTCAGCATGCCGGTCTTCTGGCTGGGCATCATGGCCATCCTGTTCTTCTCCCTGCGGCTGGGGTGGTTCCCGGTGAGCGGGATGTACAGCGCCACCGGCACCGGCCTGCGCGATCTGACCGAACATCTCGTCCTGCCCGCGCTGGTCATCGGCACCGTGTCGCTGGGCACGGTGGCGCGGTTCACGCGCTCCAGCCTGCTGGAGGTGCTGGGCCAGGACTACGTGACCACGGCGCGTGCCAAGGGGCTGGCGCCGCGCTACGTGCTCATCCGGCATGCGCTGCGCAACGCCTGGATCCCGGTGGTCACCGTGGTGGGCCTGCAGTTGGGCTACCTGATGGGCGGCGCGGTGCTGACCGAGCGCGTCTTCTCCTGGCCGGGCGTGGGGCTGCTGATGCTGGACGCGATCCTCAAGCGCGACCTGCC
>JACQTN010000033.1 GCA_016210785.1 Armatimonadota bacterium | reverse complement strand
GCCCGGGCCGTCCCGGCGCCGGCGCCCCACCGCGTCCAGCTCGTCGATGAACACCAGACACGGGGCGTGGCGGCGCGCCTTTCGGAACAGGTGCCGCACCCGCGCCGCCCCCACGCCTGCGTACAGCTCCACGAAGACCGAGCCGCTGAGGTGGAGGAAGGTCAGACCCGCTTCCCCCGCCACCGCCCGCGCCAGCAGGGTCTTTCCAGAACCCGGCGGTCCCATCAAGAGGATGCCCTTGGGGGTCCGCGCGCCCAGCGCGGTGAACCGCTCCGGGTGCTGCAGGACCCCGGTGACCTCCCGCAGTTCCTCTTTGGCCTCCTCAAGCCCTGCCACGTCATCAAAGGTCACGCGCGCGCCGCCGGGCAGGCACAGCCGCGCGCGGCTGCGGCCGAATCCGGTCGCGTCATCGACCGGGCCACTCGCGCCGCCTCCCTCCAGGCGCTGGCCCAGAAGGCTCACCGCGAAGAGGAACAGCAGCACGCCGGCCATCCCCACCGCCATGACCCAGGCCCAGGAAGATCCGTCGGGCCGCAGCACGGAGATGTCGACGCCGTGCTGGCGAAGGAGGGCCAGCGTGGTGCGGTCGTGCGCCGGGAGCGTGGTCATGCACTCGCCCCCGTCGCGCAGAGTACCGGTGGCGGTCTGGTCGCAGATGACGACGCGGGCCACCCGCCCCTGCACCACGGCGTCCACGAAGTCGGAGTAAGACAGGTGGTCAATGCGCGGCGTGCCGGAGCCGCCGGGTCCGATCGCCATCACGACCATCGGGAGCAGCATCCAGCGCAGCCGGACTGTCCACCGCCCTTGCCCGAACACCGCCGTGCACTCCACCAAACGTGCGGCCGCGCGCCCGCGCCAGGCGCGGGGCCATAGTCAGTGTACCCCCGGGGGCGTGGCGCCGGGACTCCGTGCGGGGACCGACTCGCGCTTCCACTGGCGGGCCCATGCGCTGCGGCCGGCCGCTGCGGGCGGGTGTGATGAGCCGCCGCTTCTTTCGCCTGGCGGGGATGCTGGCGCCGCTGGCGCGGGAGATGGTGGAGCTGATGTACGAGTTCGAGGAGCCGCTCGTGCTGGACGGCACCAGGCTCGCGCAGGCCTTCCCCGCGTTCCGGTGCACGCCGCACCAGGAGGCCGTGCGGGAAACGCTGGAGTGGTTTCGGAGAAATCGCGAGGACCGGTAAGGACGCCGGGGGCGAGAACCGGTTGCAACCCGCGCCGCGTCCGACCTGCGCGGCGCGCTGGCTACACCGCCGACACGATTAACCCCATGTCGTGGGGCGTCGCCATGTCGGCGTGGCGGGGCAGCACGTGCACCGTCAGGCCGTGCCGCCCGCTGGTGCGCGCCACGGCCTCGCCGGTGAAGACGCAGATGCCGTCGCCGTTCATGTCCGCGGGCGCCATGGGGCTCACCGCCGCCGCGCTGATGGCGCCGGACGGATCGAGCCGGCCCCAGTACAGACGCACCGCCACGTCGTCGGGGCGCAACTCGCCCAGGGCGACCTTCGCCCGCACCTCGACGCAGGCGCCCACCTTCACCTCGTTGCCGTTCAGGCTCTCCACCCCGGCCACCCGCACTTCCGGCCACGCCCGCCGCACCGCCGCCTTCCACGCCGCCAGCTCCCGCGCGCGCGCCATGCCCTCCGCGGACAGCGCCGTCCCCCGGTGGAAGGCCGGCAGGTAGCACTGCTCCACGTACTCGCGCACCATGCGGCTGGCGCTGAAGGCGGGGCACAGCGCGCGCATGGCGTCCTTCATGCGGGCGATCCACCCGCGGGGCAGGCGGTTCCGCCCGCGATCGTAGAAGAGCGGGACGATCTCCTTCTCCATCAGCTCGCACAGCACCCGCGACTCCACGTCGGCCTGGATAGCCTCGTCCTCGTAGACCTCGCCGCGGCCGATGGCCCATCCCACCGCCGGCGTGTAGGCCTCGTCCCACCACCCGTCCAGCACGCTCACGTTGAGCACGCCGTTGGCCGCGGCCTTCATGCCGCTGGTGCCGCTCGCCTCCAGCGGGCGCAGCGGCGTGTTCAGCCACACGTCCGCGCCCTGCACCAGATAGCGGGCCACCGTCATGTCGTAGTCTTCCAGGAAGACGATGCGCCGGCGGAAGCGATCCTCGCGGCTGAGGTGGATGATCTGCCGGATTAGCTCTTTGCCCGCGCCGTCGCGGGGATGGGCCTTGCCGGCGAAGATGATCTGGACCGGGCGCTCCGGATTGTTGAGGATGGCTGCCAGGCGGTCCGGGTCCCGCAGCAGGAGCGTCGCCCGCTTGTAGGTGGCGAAGCGGCGCGAGAAGCCGATGGTGAGTGCCTCGGGATCGAGGACCTCCTCCGCCTCCGCCACCTCGGTCTGCAGCGCGCCCCGCCGCTCCAGTTGCGCCCGCAGCCGCCGGCGGGCAAATGCCACCAGCCGCTCGCGCCGGCGCTCGTGGGTGCGCCAGAGCTCCTCCTCGGGAATCTCCTCCACCCGCCACCAGATGCTCTCGTCGGAGGGGTTGTCCTGCCAGCGCGGCCCCAGGTAGCGGTCGTACAACCCGTCCAGATCGTGGGAGATCCAGCTCCGGAAGTGCACGCCGTTGGTGATGCTGGTGACGGGGACCTCGTCCTCCGGCACCCCCGGCCACAGCACCTGCCACATCTTCCGGCTGACCTGCCCGTGCAGCCGGCTCACGGCGTTGCGGTGAGCGGAGAGGCGCAGGGCCAGGATGGTCAGGGAAAACGGCTCGCGGCCGTCGGCGGGGTTGCGCCGCCCCAGGCCCAGGAAGTCCTGGTTGGACAGCCCCAGCGCGGGAGAGTACTCGCCGAAGTACTGGTTCATCAGCTCGGGCGGGAAGGAGTCGTGCCCGGCCGGGACCGGCGTGTGGG
>JACQTN010000538.1 GCA_016210785.1 Armatimonadota bacterium | reverse complement strand
CCACTCTACCGCGCTCACCGGACTCACGGCGCACCGACTCACGGCGCACCCGCGACAGTGGGGGTACCGGAACACAGATGATGCTCGGACCCGGCTGAGCCGGTCCTGCGCATGGGCGTTCCGAGAAAGACTTCTAGACCAGGCGGTCTGGTGAGAAAGGAGACGCGACCGGCCATGACCCGCGGAAATTCTTACCCACCGGCGAGCACCGGCCTGCGCGCCGCGCTGGCCCCGGTCACCTGGCTTCAGGGTGTTGCACTCTCGGTCCATGTCCGACACAGCTTCTTCGCGGGTGCATGCCTCATCGCGCTGCTGACTGGCCAGGTGCTGGCCCAGGCCCCCGAGGTCCGCGTCAAGGACATCGCCCGGATCGGCAGCGTGCGCGGCAACCAGCTCTACGGCTACGGCCTGGTGGTCGGCCTGGCCGGCACGGGAGACAGCACCGCCGCGGCCTTCACGGTCCAGTCCGTGGTCAACATGCTGGCCCGGCTGGGGATCGTGGTCCCCGCAGCTCAGTTGCGGATCAAGAACGTGGCCGCGGTCATGACCACCGCCGAGATGCCCGCATTCGTGCGCGAGGGCGACCGGATCGACGTCACCCTCTCCTCTCTCGGCGACGCCAAGTCGCTGGTGGGCGGCGTGCTGTTGCAGACGCCTCTGCAGGCCGCCGACGCCAAGATCTACGCGGTGGCGCAGGGTCCCGTGGCCGTGGGCGGCGCGGGCGAAAGCGCGGGAGGATCCAGCACGACCATCAACCACCTGACGGTGGGCCGCGTGCCCGGCGGCGCCATCGTGGAGCGCGTGATCCCCACGGCGATCGGGCACAACGACGTGCTCACCATCGTGCTGCGACAGCCCGACTTCACCACCGCCGCGCGGGTGGCGGAGGCGGTGCGGACGGCCCTCAAGGACGTGGAGGTCGAGGCGGTGGACGCGGCGCGCGTCAACGTCAAGGTCCCGGACGGGTTCGCCGGGAACCTGGTGGGGCTCATGGCCCAGATCGAGTCGGTGACGTTGCGGCCGGACGTGGCCGCCCGCGTGGTGATCAACGAGCGCACCGGCACCATCATCATCGGCGGCACCGTGCGGATTCTCCCCGTGGCCATCGCCCACGGGAACCTGAAGATCGAGGTGCAGGCCACCCCGCAGGTCTCCCAGCCGGCCCCGCTCGGCCAGGGGCAAACCACCACGGTGACGCAGACGCAGATCAAGGTGAAGCCGCAGCAGGGGGCGCTCATCCCGCTCCCCGGGACCGACTCGGTGCAGGATCTGGTCAAGGCCCTCAACGCCCTGGGGGTGACGCCGCGGGATCTCATCTCCATCTTGCAGGCCCTGCGAGCCGCGGGCGCGCTGCAGGGCGAGCTGGTGATCCAGTGATGCGGGTCGAGCCGGCGGGACCGGGCGCGCAGGCGGCGGCTGAGGAGGCGAAGCTCCGGCGCGTCGTGCAGGAGTTCGAGGCCATCTTCCTGGCCCAGATGCTCAAGACCATGCGGGGCCGGCTGGGCCAGAGCGGCCTCCTGGCCATGAGCCAGGGGGAGCAACTGGTCCGGGAATTGCATGACGAGGAGATGGGCCGGGCGCTGGCCCGCGGGGGGGGTATCGGCCTGGCGGGCATGCTCCTGGCGGCCCTCCGCGGGCGCGAGGAGAACCCTGGCGGGAACGCCGGGAGCGCACCGGCGCCGGGCGCGCCCGGGGGGCGCTAAAGTTTTGAGCGGGGCCGCCGATATCTCTGGGTGAGAAAACCGAAGGAGGCGACCTATGCCCATTCAGCCGATCAATCCGTTCAACCAGCCCAACCAGGCGCACCAGGCGAACGGAGCAGGCGCCCAGAGAGCACAGGCCCCCCAGCCGCGCAGGCCTGAGGAAACCCTTGCCGACAGCGTGGAACTGTCCAACCGGGGAGTCGCTTCCTCGGAATCCTCGGAGGCGGACGCCCGGGCCTCTCGCCTGGAGGCCCTCCGCGACGCCATCGCGTCGGGGCGATACTCCCTGCCCGACGACGCCATCGCGCGCGCCATGGTGAAGGCCGCCAACGAGTTCTGGAAGCCGTGAGATGACCGAACCCTTCGAGAGCGTCGTCGGCCTGCTCGACGAGGAGATCGCCCTCCACCGGAAGCTGCTGACCCTGGCCGGGGACGAGCAGCGCGCCCTGGTGCAGGGGGACGCCGTCGAACTGGCCGCCGTCATCAAGCGCCAGGAAGCCCTGGTGGCCGAGATCCGGGCGTTGGAGCAGGCCCGCCTCTCGGTGCTACAGCTCATCGCGGAACGGGAAGGCCTCCAGATGTCCCAGCTCACCTTCACGCGTCTGATCACCCTGGCCGGGCCCGAAATCGCCCTGCGGTTTGAGGAACAGCGAGAGACGCTGGCCAGGGTGCTGCGCGAGCTGGCCGAGGTCAACAAGACCAACGCCCTGCTCATCCGCGACCACCTCATGTACCTGCAGACGACCGTAGACCTGCTGGCCAAGGCCGCGGGCGGCACCAGCCTGCTGGTGGACCAGGTCACCTGAGCGGCCATGTCCTTCTTCGCGCTGGACGTCCTGCGCCGGGCCCTGCAGACGCAGCAGCGGGGCATGGAGGTCACCGGCCACAACGTTGCCAACGTCAACACTCCCGGCTACACCCGACAGGAGCCGGTCATCACGACGCTGCCCCCTACGGGGGGCACGCTGCTGCTGGGCACGGGCAACACCATCCCCAGGATCCGCCAGTACCGGGACGTCTTCATCGAGCAGCAGATCCGCACCCAGGGGCAGACGCTGGCCGAGCAGAAGGTGCGCCGCGACATGTTCGGACAGGTCGAGACCATCTTCCCCGAGCCCTCTCCCAACGGGCTGGGCACGCTGCTGGGCCAGTTCTGGAACGCCTGGCAGGAGCTGAGCCTCAACCCCGAGTCCACCGCCGCGCGCGTGGGGCTACTTGAAGAAGCGCAGACCATGGCGGCGGCCATCCGCCAGGCCTACGACCAGATGGAGGATCTCCGCGAGCAGCTGGACACGGTGGCGGTGGGCAACGTGCAAAACATCAACGACCTCGCGGAGCAGATCGCCGCCCTCAACACGCAGATTGCCCGGCTGGAGGTGAGCGGGCAACGGGCCAACGACCTGCGCGACCGCCGCGGGGTGCTGCTTGGCGAGATGGCGGAGATGGCCGGGGTCATCGCCACGGAGAACGACGTGGGCGAACTGCTGGTCTACCTGCAGGGCCGGCAACTGGTCGGCCCCGGGGGGGGCACCACCACCATCGAGACCGTGGACGGCGGGTCCGGCGGCTTCACTACCTTCCAGTGGCCTGACGGCGGCACCCTCAGCGTCAGCAAGGGCGCGCTGGCGGCGAACCTGACCGGCCGCGACACCGACATCCCGGCGCTGCAGGCCGAACTGGACGATCTGGCCGACGGGCTGATCAGCGAGGTCAACGCCCTGCACAGCGCCGCGTACACCCTGGAGTCTCCCACCGCCACCGGGGTGGACTTTTTCACCGGCAGCGGCGCCTCCGACATCGACGTGACCGCAGCCATCAAGGCCGATGTGCGGAAGATCGCCGCATCCGCCACGGGCGAACCCGGGGATGGCGCGGCGGCGGTGCAGATCGCCCAGCTCCGGCGGTCCAAGGTCATGGAGGGCGGCACCGCCACCATCGACGATGTCTACCGGGGCATGGTGGCCCGCGTGGGCGTGGAGGCGCGGGACGCGGAGCGCCAGGTGAGCAACCAGGAACTGCTGCTGAACCAGCTCAAGCAGCGGCGCGAGGCGGCCAGCGGCGTCTCCCTGGACGAGGAGATGACCAACATGCTCCGCTACCAGCGGGCCTACGAGGCCGCGGCCCGCATGGTGAGCGCCGTGGACGAGATGCTGCAGATCCTCCTGCGCGAGATGGGACGCTGACGCCACAGGGGATGACTGGGGACCGGCATGCGGGTCACACTCGGCGGGCTGTCGCTGAACTTCCTCAATAACCTCAACGCCAACCTGCAGCGGCTGAGCGACCTGCAGGACATCCTGGCCACGGGCAAGCGGATGCGCACGCCGTCCGACGACCCCACCTCTCTGCCCTCGGTGCTGCTGCTGAAGGACGCGCTGACCGCCTCCACCCAGTACGCGCGGAACCTGGACGACACCCAGACCCTGCTGCGGGCGGGCGAGAAGGCCCTGGCAGGCGCCGGGCAGCTCACGCAGAGCATCCGCACCCGCGCCGTGGAGGCCGCCAACGACACGCTCTCCAGCAACGACCTGGCTGCGATCCGCACGCAGGTGGACGAGATGCTCAACGAGCTGGTGACCCTGGGGAACTCCGCGGTGGCCGGCCGCTACCTGTTCGCGGGCACCCACACCAACGAGGTGCCCTTCGTCCGGGCCGGCAACGCCGTCACCTACCAGGGCAACAGCACCGCGATCTCCCGCGAGGTGGAAGCAGGGATCACGCTCGAGGCCACCGTTCCCGGCGACGAGGCCTTCGTGAACGGCACGGCCGGGATCTTTCCCGCCGTCGAGCGGCTGCTGGACGCAATGGACGCGGGGGACCGGAGCGCCATCCGGGCGGAGATCGACGGGCTGGACAATGCCCTGGACACGCTGTTGACGGCGCAGGCTACCCTGGGGGCGCGGTCGGCGCGGGTGGAGGTCATGCAGGCCCGGCTGGCGGACCTGGAGCTGAACCTCACCACGCTCATCTCCAACCGGGAGGACGCGGATCTCCCCAAGACCATCATGGAACTGCGGACGCAGGAGAACGTGTACGAGAGCGCACTGGCCGCCGGGGCGCGCCTGCTGCAGCCGACGCTGCTGGAGTTCTTGCGTTAGCCAAGGTTGGGTGGAGTGGCGCAAAGCCACTCCACCCTTCACCACGTGTCCGACCGGGGGAGGCCCTTCGCACGTTCGACCTGCGTGCAAGGTGCCCCACGGTACCGCGCTCGCCGAACGCACGGTGCCGGTACGTGCAACATTCTTCCGAGGCGCGCCGTGCTACCGCGTTTACCGGACTCACGGCGCACCCGCGAGGGTGGGACGTCCGACATATGAGCGATGCTCGGGCTCGGCGGCGCGAGCCCGGTCCTGCGT
>JACQTN010000530.1 GCA_016210785.1 Armatimonadota bacterium | reverse complement strand
TCGCAGACATCGCCGTAGGGTGTTTGCGATAGATACTACCAGAGGGATTCCCATCCGTCAACCCGAGGTGAGTGCGCCGAATGCGCCACGAAACCGCCGGCGTGCGGTCCGGCGTGCGCAGCGAATCGCCTCGGCGCGGGTGGTGATTGCGGGCGCGCCACGCGGAGGCGCGCCACGACTCCGGCAATCCCGCCGAAGCAGGAGAGCAACTGGCAGCAGGGAAGGGCCGACGCCGAGCGCGCGCCCGCGCGGCGCACCTCGGCGGCCCGGTCCCGGGAACCCCGGGCCAGCGGTTTCTCGGACTAGTTTACATAATGGTGATTATCGGACACATGGGCCATTCGGCCCGGCTTGCCACTTCACCCAGGAACCTTCAGGCGCTGGCCGGCGGCCGGTACTGCTCGCGATGCACGACGGCCTCCAGCGGCTTCCGCTTGACGCGGCCCAGCACGCGCTCCGGGTCGGCACCCGGTCGAGGCCGCGGGGCGCCCGGCGCCGGGCGCCCCAGCGTCAGCACGGTGGGCAGGCGCATGCCGGCCGGCAACCCCAGCGCCGCCCCTGCCGCCCCCTCGTCGGTGAAGCCGTTGGGGCACGAACCGATCCCCAGCGCCCACGCGGCCAGCATCATGTTCTGGGCGACCCGTCCGGCGTCGAACCGGTCCCGGTCACCCTCCACGGCCACCACCACCGCGGCCGCGCAGCCGGTCAGATTGCCCGGCGAGTACGCGTGGCGGCTGAGGGCTGCCAGATGCGACTTGTCGGTGACCACGACGAAGGCCCACGGCTGCCGGTTCCGGCTGCTGCCCGTGGCGCGGCCGGCCTGCAGGATGCGCGTGAGCGTGGCCTCCGGGATGGGCTCGGTGGTGTACTGACGCACCTCGCGCTTGCTGACGACGGCCAGGTAGGCGTCCATGAAACCCTCCTTGGTGGACTTGTACCGATCAGGGTTGTCAAGCAGGAACTTACGCCCGGGGCTGCGAACCCCTCCGATCCCCGACAGATCTGCCTGTTTGACGGGGCGCGAGACGAGGAGGTGAAGGCCCGTGGCGGTGGCCGGCAAGCTGGATCTGGCGCGCGTGGCGGCGCTCAAAGAGGAGACCCGGCGCGACCTGGGCAAGGCGCAGGTGCGGTTCCGCGCCGTCGGCACCTACGAGGGCGGCACCGGCACCCGGGTCGAGATGGGGCCCCTGTGGCAGGCCGGCGGCCGCGTGGACGATCACGGACCGTTCACCATCACCACCGACAGCCCCAGGCCGCTGCTGGGCGGCGGCACGGGACCCAATCCGCTGGAACTGGTGCTGGCCGCGGTGGCGTCCTCGGTGGCCGCCGGCTATGCCCTGCACGCCGCCGCCATGGGGATCGCGCTGGACAGCATCGAGGCTACGGTGATGGGCGATCTGGACCTGCGGGGCATGTTCGGCACCGCGGAGGGCATCCGGCCCGGCTTTCAAAACATGCGCTGCTACGTGACGGTGGCCACCGGCGCCGGCGACGACCACCTCAAGGAACTCCAGTCCCGCGTGGAGCGCAGCTCCGCGCTGCTGGACATCATCCGCAACCCGGTGACGCTGCTGATCAGCACCAGGCGGGCGTGAGGCGCGCAGCGTCCCGCCCGCCCAGGACGCGCCACGGACCGAGCAGCCTGGACAGGCTCCCCGGTCCGTCACGTTCGGCGGCGCAGGCGGATCCTCAGGCCCGGAGCGCCTGCGTGATGGTCTCGATGAGGGCCCCGAAGATCGGCTGGCCGTCGATCAGCGTGACCGGCAGGTATTCGTAGCCGCCAGCCGCGTACTCGGCCTTGGCCCGGGGGTCTTCGCTGATGTTCCTGTCTTCAAAGAGGACGCCCTGATGGGAGAGAAACTCTCTCACCCGCGCACAGCTCATTCAGCCATTGCTGTGGTAGACGACCACCCGCTTGGGCACCGACCTCACCTCCGGCGCGCCCGCCACGGACGCGGCTTTGGGCACCATGATAGCACAGGCCTCCTGCCCCCGCAACGCCGCGCCTGGCCGGTGACCTGCGGGGGGCGCAGGCCGCGTGGCGCCTGGGCTGCAGCCTCGCGGCGCTTCCCGGCCTCCGGGCTGAGGCGAACCCGTGTTTGAGTCGCTGGACGGCTATTGCTATAATACGGCTGCGTCGGGACCGCCGCCCCCGGGAGCCCGGCGAAACGCGGAGGTGGACATCATGGGAAAGGGCTTGACGAAACGGCAGCGCGAGATCCTCTCCCACATCCAGGAGTACACGCGGTCCCACGGCTATCCTCCCTCCGTGCGCGAGATCGGCCAGGCCCTGGGCCTCACCAGCAGCTCCACGGTGCACAGCCACCTCTCCGCGCTCGAGAAGAAGGGCTACCTCCGCCGGGATCCCAGCAAGCCGCGTGCCATCGAGGTGTTGCGCGACGAGGAGGAGATACCGCGCAAGCGCGTGGTGCACATCCCGGTGCTGGGGCGCGTCACGGCGGGTCTCCCCATCCTGGCCACCGAGAACATCGAGGACGTCTTTCCGCTCCCGTGGGACATGGTCCGCGACGAGCGCGTCTTCATCCTCCGCGTCAAGGGCGACAGCATGATCGGCGCCGGCATCTTCGAAGGCGACCACCTGGTGGTGCGCCAGCAACCCACGGCGCAGAACGGTGACGTCGTCGTGGCGCTGATAGGCGAGGAAGCCACCGTGAAGCGCTTCTTCAGGGAAACCGATCACGTGCGGCTACAGCCGGAGAACCCGAGCATGGAGGCCATTCTGACCCGCGACGTGGTGGTGCTCGGCAAGGCCATCGCCCTCATCCGCCGGCTGGACTGACGGCTTCATTCTCCACGGCAACGCGGCCCCCGGGCGGTTGTCCACCCGGGGGCCGCGTGTTCGCGACGCGGTCCCCGCCTCACGCCGGCCGCCGGCCCGCCAGCACCGCCTCCAACCAGTCCGCCACGCTGGCGGGCACCTCGGCCTCGACGGTGATCTGAGCCTCGCCGTACTCCTCCACCAGCACGCGGCCCTTGTCGTGGATCAACGCCAGCAGCCGGGCGCGCTCGTAGGGGATGCTCCACCGGCGCCGTACCGGGCGCCCCGGCACCACCTGCGAGATGCGGCGCAGCAGGTTGAGGAGCCCCACGCCCTGCAGGGCCGAGACGGGCACGGCGCCCGGCAGCGCCTCCAGCGCCTCTCGGACGCGCTCGCGCGAGGTCCGGTCGGTCTTGTTGAGGGCGTACACGACCGGCTTGTCCCCCGCTCCCAGGTCGGCGAGCACCGACTGCACGGTGGCCACCTGCTCCCTCCATCGCGGGTGGCTGAGGTCCACCACGTGCACCAGCAGGTCCGCCTCCGCCACTTCCTCCAGCGTCGCCTTGAACGCCGCGACCAGCTGTGTGGGCAGCTTCTGGATGAAGCCCACGGTGTCCACCACCAGGACGGGTTGGTGGTTGGGGAGCGTCACCTTGCGCACCAGCGGGTCGAGCGTGGCGAAGAGCTTGTCCTCCACGAAGGCGCCGCCCTCGGAGAGTGCGTTGAGGAGCGTGGACTTGCCGGCGTTGGTGTATCCCACCAAGGCCACCGCGGGCAGCGCGGCTTCGCGCCGCGCGGCGCGCTGGAGGCGCCGGTGCCGGCTCAGGGCCTCGATCTCCTGGCGCAGGTCCGTGATGCGCTGGCGCAGCCGTCGGCTGTCCACCTCCAGCTTGGTATCGCCGGGGCCCCGGGTGCCGATGCCGCCGCCCAGCCGCGACAGCCACACACCGCGGCCGGCCAGGCGCGGCAGCGCGTAGGAGGTCTGGGCCAGTTCCACCTGCAGCCGGCCCTCCCGGCTTTGCGCGCGGCGGGCGAAGATGTCCAGGATGAGGGCGGTGCGGTCCACCACCTTGAGCCCCAGTTCCTGCTCCAGGTTGCGCTGCTGGACCGGCGTGAGCTCCTGGTCGATGATGACCATCTGCGCCTCGCGCGCCTCGCACAGGCGCAGCACCTCCGCCACTTTTCCGCGACCCAGGAAGGTGGCGGGCTCGCGCTTCGCCCGGCGCTGGACCACGACACCCGCCACGCTCGCCCCCGCGGTCTCCGCCAGGCGGCGCAATTCCTCCAGCGACGCGCCGATCTCTTCGTCGGAGGCTTCGGGATGGCGCAGCGCCGCCAGCACCGCGCGCTCGGCCCGCGGTCTCCTGGCCGGAAGCACGGACTGGCGCAGGGCATCTTCCACGGCGCGCACCCGGGAGTTGAGGTCGAGGTGAGCGGCGGTCTCCGCGGTCAGCGGTCCCTCTTCCACAACCGTCAGGCGCCGCCGGTGGGCGTTGAGGGTCGCCACCCACACCTCCGTCGGACGGCCGTGGTCCGTGCCGCACGTCACCAGCAGATCGAGCCCGGCATCGACGAGGAAACGGCGGTCGGCCTCGGTGGGATGACCGCCCGCCTGCGGGTGGACCTCCAGCAGGCGGAGGCCGCTGAGGGAATGCGCGGTGCTGCGCGGGGGCACGCTGTCCAGCCACACCTGCCAGCGCCGGCCGACGATGACCTCGCGAACGGCGCCCACGCGGTCCACCAGCACGCCGACCTCGCGGCCGCACTGGTGCGCGAGCGCGGCCAGGTGCTCCAGCAGATCGGTATTGACGACGCGGTCGGCGGGGACGTGGTGGGCCCCCAGCGCCTCACGCGCCGCGCGCTGCGCGGCCACGATGCTGCGGGTGAGACCGTGAACCTTCGAAATCGCCGACATGCCTCCGAGGACGAAGGTTGGGTGAAGTGGCTTTCCGCCACTTCACCCTCCACCAAGTGTCCGACTGGGGGAGGCCCTTCGCCTCCCCCCCGAACCCCCACCCGCTACGGTGCAGGTTCCGGATACAAGTGATGCTCGGCCTCGGCGGCGCGAGTTCGGTGCTGCGTAGTTC
>JACQTN010000529.1 GCA_016210785.1 Armatimonadota bacterium | reverse complement strand
GGCCCCGAGAAGCTGGCCCAGATCCCCGGCGCTTTGGGATCGAAGGTGCGGTCGAAGTGGAACTTCACCGCCTGGGCGTTGAAGGGACTGCCGTCGTGGAACTTGACGCCCTTGCGCAGCGTGAACCGCAGCCGGGTCGGCTCCACCTGTTTCCAGGCGGTGGCCAGCCGCGGCTGCACCTTCATGTCGAAGCCCATGCCGACCAGGGGCTCCATGATCTGGCTGTAGACGTGGGTGCCGGGCGCGCTGCTGTCCCGCATCGGGTCCAGCGAAATACTGTCGACCGGCCGTCCGATGATCAGCGTCCCGCCGCGGCCCGGCGCGGCGGGGGCGGCAGCGGGCGCGGTGGCAAAGAGCACGGCCGCGAGCCCCACAATGGTCACGGTGAACCAGGCTGCCCTCATCGCTTCAACACCTCCCCCGAGTCTCGATGAGCCCTCCCCGAATCTCAACGAACCGGCAGTGCGTTGTCCCACACCTGCGTGAAGACATGCAGGAAGTTACCGCCCAGGATCCCCATGATGTCCGCTTCCTTATATCCCTTGCGCAGCAGCGCCTCCGCCACGTGACGGTAGAAGGTCTCGCGCGCGAACCCGACCGGCCACTCGGTCTCCAGGTTCTCGTACGGCCCGATGACATCCTGGTAGGTCCGCGTGTAGGCGTGCCAGGAGACCTCGGTGTTGCTCTCCAGGATATCGGTGCCGATCCCCACGTGCTCGGGCCCGGCGACGCGCACCAGGTACTCCAGGTGTGTGATGAAATCGTCCATGGTCGGCCGCACGTCGGGCCGCGTCTCCGCGAACTGGGAGTAGGCAACGGCGCCCACGACGCCACCCTTGGCCACCACGGCGCGGATCTGGCCGTCGGTGATGTTCCGGGGCACGTCGCGGACCGCCTTGGGGTTACAGTGAGTGCAGACGACGGGGGCGCGGGACGCCTGCAAGGCGTCGGCCGCGGTCCGCGGCCCCACGTGAGACAGGTCCACGAGGATGCCCAGGCGGTTGAGTTCGCGGATCACCTGGCCGCCGAAGTAGGTCAGGCCGCGGTCCTCCCGCTCCATCACGCCGTCGCCGATCAGGTTGCGGCCCATGTAGGTCAACTGGAAGATGCGCAGCCCGAGGCGGTGGAACACGGGCAGCAGGGTCAGGTCGTCTTCGATCGGGGTCCCGTTCTGGACGCCGAAGATGATCCCCACCTTCCCCTCGCGCTTGGCGCGCTCGATATCGGCCGCGGTCTCCACCAGCAGCAGCCGGTCGGGGTAGGTCTCGATGACGTCGTAGTAGTGGGTGATATTGCGCAGGGTCGCGCGGAAGTTATCGGTGTCCCAGTACGCCAGCGTCACGTTGGTCGCGGTGACGCCGCCCGCGATCCACCGGTCCGGATGCACAAGCGCGCCGCCCATGGCATCGATGACGATGGCCCGGCGCAGCACATCCTCTGCGCGACGCTCGACTCCGCGGTCGACAACCTCCATGAGCCTCGACGGTTCCTTTCTCCGCGTCACCGGAGAGGGACAGGATAAGAGTCCGGAACTGCAGGCCGGGTTGGAAGTCAATTCGGCGGACGACCCGCCGATCCCCTCTCGCGCCTCCCCGGCGTCGCTCACCCCGCGCTCTGCGCGCCCTCGGGTGGCGCCGCCAGATAACTCACCAGCCAGCCGGTGGCGCCGGCGATCATCACGGCCCCGGCCTGCAGGTGCAGGGACCACCCGACTGCGAGGAGAACAGCGGGATGTCCAGTCGGCGATGGTTGTGCGCCCAGCCTTCCAGGTACAGCCCCGCCACGAGCCAGCCCGAGAGCGCGGTCATGGCCCACGTGAACCGGGTACCGGCGGCGCGATGCTCATCCGGCGGCACGCCACACCACCACCCTCGAGGGTTCGCCGCGCGGCCACGCGCATGGGGTAACATGATAACGGGGTCACGCGCAGGCGGCCGCGGAGCGCCAGTGCACTCCCCGCGGCGCGAATTCTCCGGGAAGCGCCGGTGTCCTGCGCGGGGTCGTGCGAGCATCGGGCGCAATTGCCCAATCGGGACGGTAGTGATCGGACACGGAGGCGTCCCCGAGGAGGGATGGACATGCCGGATGACGCGTTCTCCAAGGCTCTGAAGGAGATGGACGAGATTTCCATCACCGTGAAGGGACGGCGGAGCGGGCGGAAGATCACCCTGCCGGTGTGGTTTGTGCTGGAGGGCCACACGCTCTGGCTGCTGCCGGTCGGGGGATCGCGGACGCAGTGGTTCCGCAACCTGCTCGCCGACCCGACCATCACCGTCCGCGCCGGGCGGCAGCGCCACACCCTGACGGCGCGTCCGACGCGGGGGCCCAAGACCGTGGGCGCGGTGGTGCGGAAGTTCCGGGCCAGGTACACGCCGGGTGAGATCAGGCGCTACTACACGGTGTTTGACGCCGCGGTGAAAATCCCGTTGGCCGCATGACGCGGAAGGACGTGCGGCACCCTCAACACGCGGCGCGGACCCGAGGGTGCCATCCGGCTCACGCGGCGTGCCGGGCCCGGTGACCCGCCCACCACCGGCGCAGCAGCGCAGCGACACCGAGCACGATCAGTGACACCGCCAGAGGAAGCGTCAGCTTGTCACGCCACGGAATCCCGGCCCACCCCGCATAGTGGCTGATGAATCCACCCGTGTACGCCGTCCCCGGCGCCGCGCGCGCCCGGATCTGGTTCTCCCAGACGCTCAGCATGCACTCTCCGGTGAGCAGAAACGACACCGCGGTCGCTCCGCCCACCAGCAGGTAGAGCCGCTCCAGCCAGATGCGCCGCCGCCGGCCGAAGATGAACACCCACGGCGCCGCCGCAATGGTCGGGATCACGACGAGCCCGTGGACCAGCGCCAGGAGGTCCGCCAGTGCCGCCACGTCGCCCCTCGTCTACCCCTGCAGGAACGGCGCCCGGCAGCCGAGCTGATCGAGGATCCCGCGCTCCAGCATCACGTGGATCCCCTTGGCGAAGTTCACCACCTGGGTGACGCGCAGGTCCGCGGCGCAGCTCGCCAGCCGGTAGGCGTCGCGCCAGGTGGCCCGGCTGTATCGCTCCACCAGGTCGAGCATCGTGCGGAGGGCGATGCGTGACGCCCGGTCCAGATCTTCGTCGAAGCCCATGGTGATCAGGTGGGTGGGCGTGACGGCGATGGGCAGAGAGAGTTCGAAATCGGTGCGCACCCTCAGGCGGAACTCCGCCTCCAGGCTGGTCTCGATGGCGGTGGTGTTCACCTCGCCGTCGCCCTGCGCGGCGTGCCCGTCTCCGGCGGAGAAGAGCGCGCCGTCCGCCCACACAGGAAAGAACACGGTCGTCCCCGCCACCAGTTCCTTGTTATCCATGTTGCCCCCGTGCTTGCGGGGCTCGACGCTGTTGATGCGCCCCCACCCTGGCGGCGGCGCCACGCCCAGGATGCCGAAGAAAGGCCGCGACGGGATCTGCACGCCGGGCAGCACGGTGGCCATCCCGGTCTCCAGGTCGATGGGGATGATGTGGCGGTCGATCTCCTCCGGGTACTCCGGGAAGATCCCCTTGAGCGGCTTGAAGACGTTGATGCCGTAGGGCATCCCGAGCTTGATGGAGAGGATGTCCACCTGCAGCACGTGGCCGGGGCGCGCGCCGCGGACGGCGACGGGACCGGTCAAGATGTGCGGGCCCAGGCGGTCCTTCACCTCCGAGACGATGGCCGGCACCTCGGGAGCCAGCCACTCCCGCGGCACCGGGTCGTCGGGAAACCCGGTAATGCTGCGCAGGTGGAGGGTCTCTCCGTCGTTGACCTCTAGCACGGGTCGCAGCGAGGCGTCGAAGTATCCCCAGTGAACGGTCTGCGGTGAGGGCCACAAGCGCTTCACGGGTGTCGCCTCCTCGGGCGGAACGTGTCATGCCGGTCGACGGTCTCGATCTCAGGAGTTCGCCGC
>JACQTN010000524.1 GCA_016210785.1 Armatimonadota bacterium | reverse complement strand
TTCTGAGACGGGCTCCCAGGGTCAGGAGGAAGGGAAGAAAAGGCGGGCGCCCGCGCGCAGCCCGCCGAAGAGCAGGCCGGCCAGCAGGGCCACCGGCCGCAGCACCAGCACCATCCCCTGGTTGATGCGGTAGAGAACCGGCCGCACCCAGCGGAGCCTCTGCCCGATGCGCGGGAGGATGGGGACGCGGGTGTACGCCACCGCGACCACGATGGTGCCCGCGGAAACGGCGAACTTCACCGCGTCGCCGAAGTGGAACCCCGTGAGGCGCTCCACGAGCAGCTCCAGGCTGATGTTGAGGACCAGGATGTAGGCGGCCCGCTCCAGGATCGGCTCGCGGTCCACCAGGTAGACGAAGATGCCCGCAGCGAAGCGCATGGTGACGATACCCAGGAAGACGCCCAGCATGACCACCCACAGCTCGTTGGAGAGCGCCACCGCGGCCACCACGTTGTCCAGGCTGAAGGCCAGGTCCGCCAGCTCCACCGCGACCACGACGGCCCAAAATCCCTTGCCCACCGCGGGCATCTCCGCAGCCTCGTCATCTTGCGCAGGGGGCGCGCCGAGCTGTTCGCAGGCCAGCTTGATCAGGTAGAGGGCACCCAGGAAGATCAGCCAGGGGTTGCGGATGATGTAACTGGCCGCGAAGAGCATCAGTCCCCGTCCCAGGTAGGCGCCCAACAACCCCACCTTCAGCGCCGCCATGCGCTGCCCGCCCAGCATGCGGTGCACCGGGCGCTGCAGCCATCCCAGCCCGCGCGGCCAGGAGATGGGCTCATGCTGGGGGAGGTCAGAGACCAGCGCGGCCAGCACCGCCGCGTTGTCAATGGAGAGAATCCCTTCCAGGTAGATGAGCTGGAGGACGATGAAGATAACGCCGACGTCCATGCAATACCTCGGAGACGCGATTGCCTCGCGGGAACCGCGATGAGTATACCCGAGTTGTGGTGGCAGAGCAACCCATGCCGGGTTCCCGGCCAGAAACCCGGCACCGCCCGCCGCGCGTAGGAACAAGGTGGGGTTTGTCGAGGCAGGGATAATGCGGCACGGGAGGTGGCATCTGCCGTGAGAGTGCTGACTGGCGCGATCATCGTGCTGGTGGCGGCGGCGTGGTCGCTGCCGGCGCAGGGACAGGTTCCTCGTATCCAGGTCATGGTGGACGGGCAGCCGGTCGTCTTCGACCAGCCGCCCGTGATGATGCAGGGCCGCGTGATGGTCCCGCTGCGCGGCGTCTTCGAGCGCCTCGGCGCCTCGGTGGTCTGGGATGACGCGAGCCGAACCGTCGTGGCGGTCCGCGGGGACACGGCCGTCGAGCTGCAGATCGGCCGCCTGTGGGCCCGGGTGAACAACCGGACCATCCCGCTGGAGGTCCCGGCGCTGGTGATGGGCGGCAGGACCCTGGTACCGCTGCGGTTCGTCAGCGAGGCCCTGGGAGCCGTGGTGGAGTGGCGCGAGGCCGCCAGGACCGTGGTCATCATCGCCCCGCAGCCGCCGACCGCGCCGCCCGCGGCGGCTCCGCCTCCGCCGGCCCCGGCGCCGGCGCGCCCCGCCCCGCCGGCTCAACCTCGTTCCGTCACCCTGGCGGGGGTGATCAGGGAGGTCCAGACGGCCCCCAGCCCGTCGATCCTGCTGGCGCGGGGAAGCACGGCCCACCGGCTGACCATCACGCCGGAGACGGCCATCAGCCGTGTCGACCTGAGCACCAACACCGGCGGGACAATCGCCGTCGCCGGCCTCGCCCCGGGTGACGACGCCGAGGTTCAGGTCGGCGACAACAACGTGGCGCTGCGCATCCGCGCCACCTACAGGTCGGCCGCGGGCCGGATCGACACGGTGGCCGCGGGTGGACAGACGATCGTGCTGTCCGGCGGGCAGACGTTCCGCGTGAACGACCAGGCGAGAGTCCTCATCAACGACCAGCCGCACGGCACCGCCGACCTGCGACGCGGCATGGTGGTCACGCTGCGCGTCAATCCCACGACCAGCGAGGTCTGGGAAGTCCGGGCGGAGCGGGCCGCCGCCGCGGTCACGAGCGGCGTGCTCGTCGAAGTGCACCCCGGCGCCAACCCTGCGATCGTGGTGCAGGAGGGCAGCGCGCTACGCCGGATCTCGATCACGCCGCAGACCACCATCACGCGGGTGAACCTCAGCAACGATGCCGGCGGGTCGGTCAACGTCAGGCAGCTCGTCCCGGGAGATGACGTAGAGGTGCAGCTCGCCCCCGACAACACGGCGCAGATCGTCCGCGCCACGTTCCGGCCGCCGCTGGTGGCAAGGATCCAGTCCGTGTCGCCTCAGGCGCGGGCCATCGTGCTGGCCGACGGGCGCACACTCTCCCTGAGCGACCGCGTGCGGGTCCTCATCAACGAGCAGCCCGGGACCATCAACGAGATCCCGCCCGGCGCCACCGCCCGCCTGCGGGTCAATCCCTCCACGAACCGGGTCTGGGAGATCCGCGTCGATGCGCCGGCTGCGCAGCCCGCGCCGCGCGGCCCGGCCGGGTTCGTGATCCTGGCCCACTCGGACATCGCGTTCCCCGGCAGGGGGAACGTCTTCAACGGACACATCCACACCAACGCCTCGGCCTTCATCAACGGCGCAGGAAACGCGGTCAACGGCACCGTGGAGGCCGCCGGAGAGGTCCGCGTGACGCCGGGGAACACCGTCCGTCGGGTCTCGGAACGCGCAGCCAGGGTGCCGGTTCCCAGGTTCAACGTGGAGGCGTTCCGCGCGGTCGCGACGACGGTCGTGCCGGGTGGGACCACGCTCAAGGGCCTGGTGAACGTCACGGGGGTGATGTTCGGGGACGGCGACCTGATCATCGAGGGCGCGGTGATCGGCACCGGCACGCTGGTGGTCCGGGGAAACCTCACGATCCGCACCATACTCGCCGCGGCTCCCACCCAGGTCTCGCTGGTAGCCGGGCGCGACCTGACCATTGAGGGGAACGGCACCCTGCTGCGGGGGGTCTTCTACTCCGGCGCGGGCAACCTCTACGTGCGCGGCAGCAACCACCGCCTGGAAGGGATGATTGTGGGCGACAAGGTCAGCCTGGAAGGGACAGGGTCGATCTTCACCTACCGGCCAGAGGTCGGGCTTCCCCAGCCCCTTACGAGCCAGTAGGAAAGGTTGGGTGAAGTGGCTTTGTGCTACTTCACCCTCCATCAAGTGTCCGACCGGGGGAGGCCCTTCGCCTCCCCCACGAACCCCCACCCGCTACGGTGCGTAGTCCGGAAGACCTGTGATGCTCGGCCTCGGCGAAGCCGGGCCTGCGCATGAATGAAGCGTGGATTTTCGAGATGCGCTCGTACCGCACAGGAACTCCGCCGCTCACACCACGGGCCAGAGGGGCGCCACGGGGATGTTCAACCGGCGAGGATCGCCGGGCCGCGCTCGCGCCGCACCGACAGCGCGGTCACACGACCGGCCACGCGGGCGCCACGGGAATGTTGAGCCGGTTCAGAATGGCGGGAGCACGCTGCGCCGCGTCGCAGAGGTACGCGTCCAGATCGATCGTCAGCAGCCGGCGGTCGCGCATCACCACCCGCCCGTCGATGATCACGTGCCGGCACGCCGCGCCGGAGGCGGAGAGCACCAGGTTGGCCACCGGGGTGGCAAACGGCTGCGGCTGCCACTCGATGGCATCGGTGGCGAAGACAGCGATGTCGGCGCGTTTGCCAGGCTCCAGGCTGCCGATCTCGTCGTCCCAGCCCAGGGCCCGCGCGCCGTCAATGGTGCACATCTCGAAGGCCTTGTGCGGCCCCATCACGGTGGGGTCGTGCTTGACGTCCTTGTGCGCGCAGGCGGCCAGGTACATCACCCGCACCATGTCCACGAAGCGGCTGATGGCGCACGCGTCGCTGCCCAGCGCCACGGTGACCCCCGCGGCGATCAGTTCGGGAAACTTCCCGTGGGTGATGCAGCCGAAGCCGCCCAGCATGGACGCAGAGGGACAGTGGCAAACCTTCACGCCGTGCTCCCGCACCAGGTCCACTTCCTCGTCGGTGATCCAGCCCATGTGCACCAGGTAGAGGTTGGGACCGAGCACGCCGAGGCGCCGGTACCGTTCTAGCGAGCGCGCGCCAAAGGTGCGCAGCGACAACTCCGCCTCGCCGGGCAGCACGCACATGTGGCCGTGGATCATGGTGCCCATGCGGTCGGCGCGGCGCTTGATCTCCTGGCAGAGCCGGTCGCTGCAGTGCGCCGATCGCACCAGCGACAGCCAGCCGCGCAGGCGCCCTCCGCCCGCGGCGTTGACGGCGTGGGCGGCCTCCTCCCCGCGCGCGGCGGCCTCCTCCCAGGTCTCGTTGAAGCGCTCGGGCGCGTTGGGATCGTGGCGGTCCCACCCGATGCGGGCGATGGTGCCGCGGATGCTCACCGTGTTCGCGGCGCGCGCCACCTCCAGCGGGTAGAAGTCGCCGGGTGAGGCGAAACAGGTCGTCCCCGAGTGCACCATCTCCGCGAAACTGCCCAGGCTGGCAAAGTACGCCTCGTCCGGCGTCAGCGACACCTCGTAGGGCCAGACGCGGTGGTGGGAGCGGAAGAAGTACTCCTGGTCGTCGCAGATGCCCTTGCTGAGGAAGTGGATGGGGTGGTTGTGGCCGTCGATGAGACCCGGCGTGACCAGGTGTCCGCGGGCGTCGATGGTCTCGCGGACCGCGGGATACTGTGCGGCCACCACGGCGGCCTTGTCCACCGCCAGGATGCGGCCGCCGTCCACGGCCACGGCGCCATCGGTGATGATGCGCCGCTGCGGGTCCATGGTGACGACGGTGCCGCCAGTGATGAGGAGGTCGATCATCGTCCTGCCTCCGATCGGATCCACACGGGAGCGCCGGCACCGGCGCCGGCAGACCTCTGGTCTTTCTCCCTGTGGTCGCTACGTCCCAGCATAGCGCTCCAGCAACAGGATGTACCCCAGCACCGCGTCCGTGAGATCGCAGACCTTGGTGTTGGAGATCGTCCGCTGTCGCACCCATCGCTGGAGGTCGGCCACCCACTCCTCCTCCCTCGCCCGCACTTCCGGGTAACGCCGCGCGACCTCTGCCAGTCTGCCCATGCCCGCGCCTCCCATCGCATCGTGCTCAGCCACACTCAATCATGCTCAGCCACTCTCAGACGGATTCCCCGCCGCCAGCCACTCTCAGAGGGATTCACCGCCGGCGAACGAAAGACATCTTCGGGCACGATCAGGCCGTTGCCGCTCCCGCAGCGCGCCTTCTGGACCCGCACCCGGCGGATCCGAAACCTGAGGAGAGCGACAACATGAAGATGACGATCCTGGCCTGACAGGTGCCGTACTGGGGGAAGCTCGCCGGTGTCAGTGTACCGGTCCTGGCCCACGAGATGCTGGTGCAGATGATTTGCGAGATCGAGGCGCCCACGTGACCTCGGCCGACACTGTCCTGCCCACCTAGCGCACCCCGGAAAATGCCAGCGGATTTTTCGGGGATCCCGCGCTCGCCCACCGCCCATCCCTACCGCCCTGTTGGGATGGCACCGGCCAAGCTACGCAGGTCCGGAGCCGTCAGCCAGGCGCGAATCCGCCGGTGAGCATGACCCGATTTTCAGGGACGCGGCAACTCCGCCGCAGCATGCGCCTGATCGGTTGCCACCTTGCGGTCCTCGTTCTGGTGGCCATTCCGGCCAGCAGCAGTCCCCGTGCAGGGGTGGAGGCCGCGGCCACCGGGCTGGACTTTCCCGTCAGCATCGCCTTCGCCTCGGATGGCCGCCTCTTCTTCAACGAGCGCCTCACCGGACGCCTGCGGGTACTGGAAGACGGGAGAGTCCAGCCGGCGCCGGTGGCTCAGGTGCCTGTGGTGCGGCTGGCGGAAGGAGGTTTGCTGGGACTCGCTCTGCACCCGGCCTTCCACCGGAACGGTCTACTCTACATCTGCTACACGGCGCCCCTGGGTCCCATGAGCTTCCGCCTGCGGGTTGCGCAAGTGCGTGTTGTCGGCGGGCGAGCCACCGAGACCACAGTGATCCTGGACGACCTTCCCGCGGCTGGTATCCGCACGGGTGGGC
>JACQTN010000523.1 GCA_016210785.1 Armatimonadota bacterium | reverse complement strand
GGGTGGTCTTGCCCGCGCCGTCGGGTCCGATGAGGCCGAATACCTCGCCGGCCTTCACCTGGAACGACGCGTGGTCGACGGCCAGGCGGGTGCCGAACCGCCTGGTCAGTCCTTCAACGGTGATCATCGGGGCGCTCCGTCTCGTCGTCCCCGCCTCAGCGCCGTTCCTCCTGAGCGCGCGCGACCGCCTTGACCTTCGTGTCGGCAGGCATGCCGGGTTTGAGCAGGTGGTCGGGGTTCGGCACCGTGACCTTCACGGCGAAGACGAGCTTCACGCGCTCCTCGCGGGTCTGCACGTTGCGCGGGGTGAACTCGGCCTGCTGGCCGATCTGGGTGACGGTTCCCGGAAAGGCGCGCCCGCGAAAGGCATCCACGAAGACCTCGGCAGGCTGTCCCACCCGCACCCTGGCCAGGTCGGCCTCGGGAATGAAGACGCGAAGCCACACCTGGTCCAGCCGGGCGATGACCAGCAGGCGCTGCCCCGCGGCGACCACGTCCCCGACCTCCACGTTTTTGGTGAGGACCAGCCCGGCCATGGGCGCGCGCAGGATGGTGTGGTCGTACAGCACCTGGACCCGGGCCAGGGTGGCCTCCGCCTGCGCCAGCGCCGCCCGCGCCGCCGCCACGTCCTGCTCCCGCTGGCGCATCACGTCATAGCCCACCTGCGCCACCCGGACGCCCGCCTGCGCCTGGACCAGCGCGGCCCGGGCCGCCGTGACCTCCTGCTGGCGCTGGCGCACCAGGTCATACGCGACGCGGGCGGCCTGCACCCCGGCCTCCGCCTGCCGCGCCTGCGCGCCGGCGATCGCCGTCTCCTGCTGGCGGATCTCGACCTGCATGCTGTTGGCTTCCGCCGCCCGCAGGGCAGCCTGGGCCTGCTGGACCTGGCGGGCGGCGGCGGCTTCCTGCGCCGCGGCAGCATCGCGCTGGGCACGGAGCGCGCGGACCAGGGCCCTGGCGGCATCGACCTGCTGCTCTGGGATGGCGCCATCGCGGAACAGCGCCTCCGCCCGGTTCATGTCGAGAGCCGCCCGCGCCAGGTTGGCCTCGATGGCCTCGACGTTGGCCCGGGCCGCTTCCACGGCGCGCTCCGCCGCCGCCACCTGCGCGCTGGCCTGGTCCACCTGCTGGGTGACCTGCTGCGCCTGCCAGTCGCGCGCGACCTGTGTCTGGGGCACCCGGGTACGGGCGGCCTCAGCCTGGGCGTTCGCCTGCGCGACCATGGCGTCGGCCTGGTTGCGCTGGGCGCGCAGCGCCTCTTCCGCCTGGGCGACCCGTGCGCGCGACACGTCGACGGTGGCCTGCGCCTGTGCCACCACGGCCCCGGTCTGGTTGCGCTGAGCCCGCAGCGCCTCTTCGGCCTGCACCACCCGTGCCCGCGCGGCCTCGACCGTGGCCCGGGCCTGGGCCAGCAGGGTGTCCATCTCCGCCGCGTCCAGGCGGGCCACCACCTGGCCCGCGTTCACCTCCGTCCCCTCGCCCGCCAGCAACTGGGTGACGCGCCCCGGGACCTGGCTGGCCACGTTGACCTCGGTGGTCTCGATGGTGCCCGAGGCCTCCAGCAGGCGATCGCCGGCAGGGCGCAACTGGACGGCACGAACCCCGGCAAGCGCGGCCGCGATCACCAGGATCGCCGCTACGAAGAGCCTCGCCGGCCGGGGATGCCGGCGGGAAGGTGTCGTGTCGCCAGCCGCCCGCGGAGCCTGCTCCCGGGTCTCCCCGACAGACCGGTCGTTCTCCGCCGCCCCGCCCTCGCGTCGCGTCCGCTCGTCGCTCCGCATGGCCTCCTCCTTGCTCTCCTCGGTCCGCTCCCGTTGCCCGCGCGGGTTCGGCGTCCTCTGAACTCCCTTGAACTCTGGCGGTTCGCCCGCAGCCGAGAGGATCTCGCGTGTGCCGCGTCTCCTCCTCATCGTGGCGGTGGGGTTACTGCGCACGCATCCGACCGTGGCCCGATTCCCGATACGACGGTGTCTTTGCGCAAACCGGACAGCGCCCGTGGGGCACCAGGCCGCGAGGCGTCCACGATCAGGCTGCCGGAGCCTCTCCGGGGCGATTGATTCGAGCGAGGGATGATACCAGGCGCCTCTCAGTCGAATCTTACGCCTTCCTTCGGGTCCCCGCCAGCCTCGCGGGCCGGCCTCGGAGTCTTCATCCGCTTCGCCCTGGCCCGCCTTCCCAGCGCGATGCGCCACGGCCCGAACCCCACGTTCGTTTCACAACCCCGGCGCGAGGCCCGCAGCCAGGCGATGCCCGCGCCCACCACGGCCAGCCCGGCCGCGCCGGCCAGCAGCATCCTCCGCCCCGTATCCTTTGTCTCGGCCATGTTCGTCCGCTCCCCTCTGTCAGGTCTCAACGAGCGTCACCCGACTCGATGGGCAGGCGCGGCGCCCAGACGCAAGGCGCAATCTTCCCCGTCGTGGGCGCCAGCACACGCCGTCGGCATGACGCCGACACAGCACGCTCTGCCCGAGACACGCCTCCACCTTAACGTAGTTATGGCGCCGGGCATGCGGGCATCGGGTGAGGAATCGATCTTGCGGTCCGTTGAGCATGCACGCCCGCGCCCGGCTGCACGCCGCCGTTCCTGGAAACCTGGAATGGGAACACGGCCGGGATCGCCTGCGGATTGACGGCGGAGAAGGGACGGGGAACCCTTCCGTGTGGTGCGACGCCGTGCTGCCGTCTGCTGCAACGGCAATCCCGCGCTCATCCGAGGCCGCCTCGCTACCGGACCCTGGTGCCGGTCAACTTCTGGCTCCAGATCGCCGGCGTGTCAATCGCGTGGGGCGCGGGCTTCTTCTTCCTGTTCAACAGCCTGTATACCCTGTACTGGCCGCTGCCGGTCGCCTACGACCGGGTGCCGCTGGTGGGCAGCGTCATCTTCGGGCTCGGCCTGGTGCTGGTGGAGGTCAACG
>JACQTN010000522.1 GCA_016210785.1 Armatimonadota bacterium | reverse complement strand
TACCTGGAGCTGCACATCGAACAGGGGCCGGTGCTCGAGGCGGAGCGCGGGGCAATCGGCGTCGTGGAGGGGATCTTCGGCATTCGCTGGCTGACCGGCGAGGTGATCGGCGAGGCCGACCATGCCGGCCCCACGCCCATGGCTATGCGGCGGGACGCGCTGGTCGCCGGGGCGCACATGGTGCTGGCGGCGCGCGCGCTTCCGGCCAGGCTGGGACGGGATCTGGTGGCCACGGTGGGCCGCTTCGACGTGCACCCCGGCGCCCCCAACATCATCCCAGGCCGCGTGCGTTTCACGGTGGACGTGCGGGCGCCCGGCGCGGAGGTGCTGGCGGAGGCCGTGACCGCGCTGCAGGAGGAGGTGGCGGCCATCGGCCGGCGGGAGCGCGTGCAGGCGCAGGTGAACCAGCTGTGGTACAGCGAGCCGACGCCCTTCGATCCCGGCATCATCGGCCTGCTGGAGGACGTCTGCCGGCGTCGTGACGTGCCGTACCTCCGCATGGCCTCCGGCGCCGGCCACGACGCCAAGTACATGGCGGAGGTGGCGCCCACCGGAATGATCTTCGTGCCCAGCGTGCGCGGCAAGAGCCACGACGAGGACGAGGAGACCTCGTGGGAGGACTGCGCGCGCGGGGCGCAGGTGCTGTGCGACGCGGTGCTCGCCCTGGCGGGCTAGTCAAGGTTGGGTGGAGTGGCTTTACGCCACTCCACCCTTCTCTCTTATCTCCGACGGGGGAGGGCTTGGCACGTTCGACCTGTGTGCGATGTGCACCACTGTACCGCGCTCGCCGGCACGTTCGACGTGCCTGCAAGGCGCCTTACTCTACCGCGCTCGCCGACATCGCGGTGCCCACGGCGCCCTCCCCCGACCCCACCCGCGACAGTGCGGATCCCGACTCCCAGATGATGCTCGGACTGACCCACCTGAAATCTCTGGAGTGCCCCTGCCATGGCAGGTTGAAGCTCCGCAGAGATTTCAGGCGGGTCACAGGCACAGCCGGTCCTGCGCATGCACGAGACCCGCCGTTGCTGCCACACGTTCCAACTGGCCGGCCATGTCTCGTGTTGCGTGGGTGGCGGCGCCTGCGGTACAATCATCCTGGTCTGCTGCGCGCCTGCGCGTCGCGTCATCCGGCCACATCGCGAATCACCTTTTCACTGCCACGGCCTTCCGCGCGGACGACGCAGGACGCGTCCGGCGTTGCGCCCGGCCGATCGCCGGGGTGTGAGAGAAAGGAGTCAGGCGCCATGTCCGGTCACTCCAAGTGGCACAACATCAAGGTCAAGAAGCAGAAGATGGACCAGGTCCGGGGGAAACTGTTCAGCAAGTTCTCCCGGGAGATCAGCGTCATCGCCAAGGAAGGCGGATCCAACCCCGACGCCAACCCGCGCCTGCGCACGGCCGTCGACCGGGCGCGCGATGCGGGGATGCCCAACGAGAACATCCAGCGGGCCATCCAGCGGGGCGCGGGCGAACTGGCCGGCGCCACCTACGAGACGGTGATCTACGAAGGGTACGCGCCGGGCGGCGTGGCGATCCTGGTGGAGGCGCTCACCGACAACCGCAACCGCACCGCGGCCGAGATCCGCAGCCTGTTCACCAAGAACAACGGGACGATGGCGGAGGCGGGATCGGTGGCCTGGCAGTTCGAGAAGAAGGGCCTGATCCTGGTGGAGAAGGACAAGGCGACCGAGGACGACCTGATGCTGGCGGCTCTGGACGCCGGCGCGGAGGACATCCGCACCACCGATGAGGGGTACGAAGTGGTCACGGCGCAGGAAGACTTCTTCAAGGTGAAGACCGCGTTGGAAGGCAAGGGGATTCCCCTGGTCTCCGCAGACATCACTATGATCGCCAAGACTACGCAGTCGGTGGCCGGGAAAGAGGCCCAGCAGGTGCTTCGGCTGGTGGACGTCCTGGAGGACCACGACGACGTGCAGCGGGTGTACTCCAACTTCGACATCCCCTCGGAGATTCTGCAGCAGGTGGGTTGATCCGCCACGGCGGCGGACGGCACGGACCGGGCGCGTCCAGACTGGCGCGCCCACGGTGGTTCCATCTGTTATAATCGAAGGGATATCGATCATCCGTTCGCTATGGCGGGCATCCTGCGATGATCACCGCGCTGGGCATCGACCCGGGGCTGGCCGAGACCGGCTACGCCGTTCTGTCGGGCGGGGCGGGCGGATTCGTCCTGCGCGACGCCGGGATCCTCCACACCGCGGCGCGGGACGGCCTCGCCACCCGGCTCGCCGATCTGCACCGCGACCTCGCGAAGGTGCTCGACGAGTATCCCTGCGACATGATGGTGGTCGAGGATCTCTATGCCTTCGGGCGGTCGCCGCGCACGGCGATCGTGATGGGGCACGCCCGCGGCATCATCCTGCTGGCGGCCACGCTCCGCTCTACGCCGGTGGTGCCGCTGCCGCCCGCCGCGGTGAAGCGGGCGCTGGTGGGGAGCGGCCAGGCCAGCAAGGCGCAGATCCAGCGCATGGTGGAGCACCTGGTGGCGCTGCCGCGTCCGGTGTCGGACCACGTGGCGGACGCCGTGGCGCTGGCGCTGGTGGGGCTGTCGCGCCGGGGAGTTCCGCTCGTGCGGGCCCCGGGCGAGGGCTCCGCGCCGCGGGCCGGACGGTTTCTCCCGCGGGCGGGCCGCATCACACGGGTGCCGCGATGATCGCCGGCGCCGCGTGCCCGCCCGGCGTCCGCCCCGCGCCATGACGGGTGCCCGCGTGCCATGATCGCGTATCTGCGTGGCCGCCTGCTGCGGCGCGAGGAGGAGTCGGTGGTCGTCGAGGCCGGGGGGGTGGGATACGAGGTGCACCTGCCGGCGATCGTGGCCCGGTCGCTGCACCCTGCACCCACGCCCGACGGCGGCGAGACCGTGGAGCTGTACGTCTCCTACCACGCCACCCAGAACCAGCCGCGGCCGCTTCTGGTGGGCTTCAACCGGGAGGCAGAGCAGGAGTTCTTCGAGCGCTTCATCACCGTGGACGGGCTGGGCCCGACCAAGGCGCTCAAGGCGATGGTCCACCCGGTGCACGTGATCGCCGACGCCATCGAGCGGAAGGACACCGGGTTCCTCCGCCGCCTTCCCGGCATCGGCGCGCGCACCGCGGAGAAGATCGTGGCGGCGCTGCACGGGAAGATGGCCAAGTATGCGCTCCTGGTGGAGGCGCCCGACGAGGCGCCGCGCGCGCCGGCGGAGGACTTCAAAGATGAAGTGCTCGAGATCCTGACCAAACAGCTCGGCCACCGTCCCGCGGAGGCCCGGCGCATGATGGACGAGGCGCTGCGGCGCAACCCGGCCATCGCGTCCGGGGAGGAGTTGTTTCAGGAGGTCTACCGCGTGAGCTCTTCGGAGATGTCGAGGAGGTCGGGATGACCCGCGAGCGCATGCCGGAGGCCGGCGTGAGCGAGGAGGAGCAGTACATCCGCAGCCTCCGCCCGCGCACCCTCGACGAGTGCATCGGGCAGCAGAAGGTGATCGAGGGACTGCGCATCTCCATCGAGGCGGCGCGCCAGCGGGGCGAGCCTCTCGACCACGTGCTGCTCCACGGGCCGCCGGGCCTGGGCAAGACGACGCTGGCCAACGTGGTGGCCGCGGAGATGGACACCAAGATCGTCACGACCTCCGGGCCGGCGCTGGAACGCGGCGGCGACCTGATGGGGATTCTCACCAACCTCGACCAGGGAGACGTGCTGTTCATCGACGAGGTCCACCGGCTGTCGCGGGCCGTGGAGGAGTTCCTCTATCCCGCCATGGAGGACTTTTGCGTCAACTTCGTGATCGACAAGGGCGCCCACGCCCGCACCCTGCGCTACACCCTCAAGCCCTTCACGCTCATCGCCGCCACGACGCGGCCCGGCCTGCTGTCATCGCCCCTGCGCGAGCGCTTCGGCATCTTCCACCACCTGGACTTCTTTGCGGAGGACGAGCTGCTGCACATCGTGCGGCGGTCGGCGAAGATCCTGGAGGTTCCCATCGAGGACGGCGGCGCGCGCGAGATCGCCCGGCGGTCGCGCGGCACGCCGCGCATTGCCAACCGCCTGCTGCGCCGGGTGCGCGACTACGCCCAGGTGAAGGCCTCGGGCGTCATCACCGCCGCCGTGGCGGCGGAGGCGCTGGACTTCGAGGGCGTGGACGGGATGGGCCTCAACGGGCTTGACCGGGACCTGCTGCGGACGATCATCCAGAATTATGAGGGCGGGCCGGTGGGGATCGACGCGCTGGCGGCGACGCTGAACGAAGAGGTGGATAC
>JACQTN010000520.1 GCA_016210785.1 Armatimonadota bacterium | reverse complement strand
TGTCGCGCAGAGCGTCGCCGATGGCGTTGTACGAAAGCACGGTGAGCAGGATTGCCACGCCCGGGTAGACCGCCAGCCGGGGCCGCGTCCACACGTAATGCTGGGCGCCAGTGAGCATGTTGCCCCAGGTGGGGGTCGGCGGCTGCACCCCGAGCCCGAGATAACTCAGCGCGGATTCGGCCAGCACCGCGAACGCCACACCCAGCGTCGCGGCCACAATCACCGACGGGAAGGTCTGCGGCAGGATGTGCCGGATCACCACGCGGGCGTTGCCGGCGCCGATCGCCCTCGACGCCAGGATGAACTCCTGCGGCAGGATGCGCAGCACCTCCGCCCGCACCACCCGCGCCACCACCATCCACCCCGTCATGCCGATCGCCAGCACGACGTTGTGGATGCCGGAGCCGAAGACGGCCAGGATCAGTATGGCCAGGAAGAACGTGGGGATCGTGAGCATGCCGTCCGTCATCCGCATGATCACCACGTCCGCCCACCCGCCGTAGAACCCGCTGAGCGAGCCCATCGTGGTGCCCACGGTGATCGCCATGAGCATGGCCGCCAGGCCCACGGCGAGCGAGGCCCGCGCGCCGAACAGCAGGCGCGAGAGGATGTCGCGGCCGTTCTCGTCGGTGCCGAGCGGGTGCTCGCGCGAGGCCGGGGCCATCTGGTTGAAGAGGTCGATCGCTTCCGGCGAGTGCGGGGCGAGGGAGGAGGCGAAGATCGCGACCAGGTGGACGGCGATGAGGTAGGCGAGGGCGGCGACAGCGAGACGGCTGCGCCGGAAGCGGCGCCAGAAGTAGCCCAGATCCCGGCGGGCGGCGCGTGGCGGGGCGGCGCGGCGGGCGGTATCGAGAGTGCGCGGAGCGGCGGTGCTCATGGTAAGTTACCGCAGCGTGATCCGGGGATCGATCGCCACGTAGAGCACGTCGGTGAGCAGGTTGCTGAGAATAACCATCGTCGATGCCAGCATCGACACCCCCATGATGACCGGGTAGTCGCGGGTGATCGCCGAGTCCACCGCTAGCCTCCCGAGCCCCGGCCAGGCGAAGATCGTCTCCGTGATGACCGCGCCGCTGAGGATCTGCGGGGTGATGACGCCCAGCACGGTGATCACGGGGATCAGAGCGTTGCGCAGACCATGGCGCAGCAGCGTCACCTTCTCCGGCAGCCCCTTTCCGCGCGCGGTGCGGATGTAGTCCTGCGCCAGGACGTCGACCATGCTGGAGCGGACGTAGCGTGTGAGCTGAGCCAGGGGATAGGTGCTCAAGACCAGGGCCGGCATGATCAGGTGGCTCAGCAGGTCCCTGACCGAGGACTCGGCGCCCACCGTGATCATCCCGGACGAAGGGAGCACCTTGAGTTGCACGGAGAAGAAGATGATGAGCATGATGCCCAGCCAGAAGATGGGGATCGACACGCCGAAGAACGCGCCGACCGTCGTGAGCGCGTCGATCGCCGAGTGCCGGTAGACCGCGGAGGTGATGCCCAGCGGGATCGCCAGGAGGACCGCGATCAACAGCGCGACGCCCGAGAGCAGCAGTGTTTTCGGGATGCGGTCCACGACGAGTGCGTAGGTCGGCAGGTTATGCTGGTAGGACTTCCCCAGGCTCCCCCGCAGCAGGTTGCGCAGCCACCGGGCATACTGGACGGGGATGGGGTCGGTGAGGCCCAGTTGCTCGGCCAGTTCCTGCGCCAGTTTCGGGTCGGTGTCAGGCTGGTTTAGAAGCGCCGGGCCGCCTGGGGCGGCGTGAATGACGGTGAAGACGACGGCGCTGACCAGGAAGAGGAGGATCAGGCCCTGGAGGATGCGGCTGAGGATGTAGCCCTTCATACTTCGTGTGATTCAGGTTTGGAGAACGTGCTTCCTGCCCACCCCGGCTAACCCGCCCGCACTTTGCGGAGCCGTTCGATGATCCACATGCGCATGAGGGTCTGGTAGGGAACTCCGAATTCTTCCGCAACCGCCTTGATCTCGCGGACACGCGATGGCTCCATTCTCAGCGTGAGGTTCTTCTTGCGTTCCTTCACTCGCTCGCGGAACTTGCTTGAGACCTGGACGCGCTCCTGTCGCCTGTCCTGTACATAGTCACCGGGCTTGTGCATTTCCCAGAACGACCGTTCCTCCGCGTCGGTTCGGAACGCCGGCAGCCGGCGCCGCGATGTAAGTTTCGGCATGCTCCTGCCTCCTGTGCCACTCATAATGGCACGAACTCAGGAGGCATTGGTGTGGGCCCGCTGGAATAGCTCTTCGTGAGCCCTCCCGCCGCCTGTTGCGGTCGGGGGGCCCGACGGCGAATGACGCGACCCGGCCGGCTCCGCTTCGACCGCGGCTCCCTGCGCCTGGACGTCCCCAGGACCGCAAAGGTGCCGTCTTACTTCGTATGGGATGACCGCGTCGGCGCCTGGCGCACCGAGGCGATCCACTACCCGCAGGTCCGCGAGGACGGTCCGGTCTACGGCCTCCACCTGGCCAACGAAGCGGAAGGCTTCTTCGACTGCCCGCCCCTGTCCCCGGCGCTGCCGCCCCTGCGGCCCGATCAGCAGGCCGCGGTCGAGGCCTGGGAACGCGCAGGCTGCCGGGGCGTTGTCGTCAAACCGACCGGCACAGGGAAGACCGAGATCGCGCTGTCGATCATTGATAGACACCGCGTCTCCGCCCTGGTCGTCGTGCCGCTGCGCGATCTGATGTACCAGTGGCAGCGCCGCATCCGGCTGGGCCTGGGTTTTGACGCCGGTGTCCTGGGCGACGGCCGGCACGAGATCGCGCCCATCACGGTCACCACCTACGACAGCGCCTACATTTACATGAAAGAGATCGGCAACCGCTACCGCCTGATCGTCTACGACGAGGCCCACCACCTGCCCGGCCCCACGCTCCAGGAGAGCGCGCTGGACTGCC
>JACQTN010000531.1 GCA_016210785.1 Armatimonadota bacterium | reverse complement strand
ATCGAGAAGTCGCGGAGACCGTCGCCGCGGACCTGGCCAAGGTCGGCGTGCGCGTCACGGTCCAGCCGCTCGCCTTCCCCGTGTATCTGGAGAAGTACCGAAGGCGAACGCTGGCTCCGCTCTACCTCCGCGGGCTTGGTCCTTTCTACACGGGTGAGGACGAGCTGCGGAGCCTGCGCAAGGGGGACTTCTTCAACGTCACGGGCTGGGAGCATCCCGGGTTCGAGGAGCTCTACGCGACATTGACCCGGACCAGTGGCGAACGGGAACGGCTGCGACTGCTGCATCGCCTCCAGACAATCGTGCACGAGGAGGCACCCTGGCTGTTCCTGCACTGGGGCGAGGAGTTCTACGGGGTGAGCCAGCGTCTGTCATGGCGGCCGCGGCGCGACGCCCGCATCCATCTGTTCGATGCCGGTGGTGTCGCCCGCTGAGCGCCGCCGCGGTGCGTGCGCGTCGGGTATGCACCCACACTTACGGGAACGGAGGAGATGGTCCATGTTACTCAAGAGTATGACCTGGGTGGATGCCGAAACCTACCTCCGAGGGGACGATCGGGTCATCGTGCCGCTGGGAGCCTGCGAGGAGCACGGACGCCACCTGCCCTTCGCGGTCGATACCATCATTGCCGAGGAAATGGCCGCCGCGGTCGGGGAGCGCGCGCAGGTCCTGGTCCTTCCCGCCCTGGCATTCGGCGTGTCCACGCCGTTGATGGCCTTCCCGGGAACCATTGATATCCGGCCTGCCACCTGGATCGCCCTGCTGTCCGATGTGGTGAGAAGTCTGTACCGGCACGGCGTTCGCCGGGTCATGCTGCTCAACGCCCATGCGGGGAACTTCTCTCCGATCAACTGCGCGATGATGACCGCGCTCGACGAACTGCCCGGGCTTCGCGTCAAGCTCTACAGCTGGTACCTGGAGCCCGAGATCAGCGCCATCTTGCGCGAGGCCCTCGGAGGCCCCGACGCACACGCGGCCGCGGCCGAAACCGCCCTCATGCTGGCCCTGCAGCCTGAGACGGTGCGCGTGCGGGACGGGCGGGCCGCGCCCCTGCGCAGCGTGCTGGCCCTCAACAGTCCACAGCAGTTCCGGGAGCTGTACCCCAATGGGGCCGTGGGGATGGATCCAGGACTGGCTTCGCCCGAGTTGGGTCGCAGGCTGTTCGACAAGGCCGTGGATCTCTGCGTGCAGCAGGTGCGGACCTGGGAATGAGGGAGGCGGGCACGCCGGGCGGCGATGGCGCCACGGGGCCTGGGTGGGGGCGATGTGGACGTACATTCTGCAGCGTCTGATGCAGGCGAGCCTCGTGCTGGTGGGCGCCAGCGCCATCGCGTTCGGCGCCATCTTCCTCTCCGGCGACCCCGCGCCGATGTTGGCCGGAGAAGGGGCGACACGGCAGGAAGTCGAGGAAATACGTCAGCGCATGGGCTTCGACCGGCCGATCTACGTGCAGTACCTGGAGTTTGCGCGCGGGGCGCTGCGGGGCCGGATGGGAATCTCGTTGCGCCACAATGAACCGGTGTTCCGATTGCTCGCGGAGCGCCTGCCTGCCACGCTGGAGCTGGCGGTCTCCGCCACCGTGTTCGCCGTCCTGCTGGGCCTGCCGGTCGGGATCCTCTCGGCGGTGCGGCCTGGCTCCATCTATGACGCCGGGGGCATGGGCGGCGCACTGCTCGCTCAATCGTTGCCGGTGTTCTGGCTCGGCCTGATGCTCATTCTCGTCGCCGGTTCACAGCTGCGCTGGTTTCCGATCTCCGGGCGGGGCGGTGTCGAGCATCTGGTGCTGCCTTCGGTCACGCTTGGCACGTACTTCGTCGCGCGCAACGCCCGCATGGTCCGATCCTCGATGCTTGAAGTGCTGGGTCAGGACTACATCAGGACGGCCCGCGCGAAAGGGCTGCCCGAGTGGCGGGTCATCGGCCGGCACGCCCTCCGGAACTCGCTCATCCCGGTGGTCACCCTCATGGGACTGGATTTCGGCGCGCTGCTGGGGGGCGCCGTGGTCGTGGAGACGGTGTTTGCCTGGCCGGGCGTCGGGCGGTTGATGATTCAGGCGATCTACGTGAAGGATTTTCCCCTGGTGCAGGGCGCAGTCTTGATGCTGGCCGCCGGCTTTGTGGTCATCAATCTTCTCGTCGATCTGACCTACGCGTACCTCGAACCACGTGCCCGGCACGGGTGGGATCTGTCGTCGTGACCGGACCGGACATCCTGAAACTTATCTGGCCCGGCCCCGCCCCGCGGCGGGACCAGATGCCGCGGTTCATCAGGGAGTTGAGCCGCTCGAAGCTCGCGGTGGTCGGACTGTGCAGCGCCATGGCGGTCGTCGCCATGGCGGTGGCCGCGGAGTGGGTCCCGGCTTACGATGCCGGCCGCGCCAACATCGCCGAGCGCCTGCGTGCGCCGTCTCTGCCGGCCGGAGCCGGGGGCCACGTGCTGGGGACTGATGCATTGGGCCGGGACGTGCTCGCCCGCGTCGTCCGAGGGGCGCGACTCTCTCTGGTGGTCGGGGGGGCCGCGGCGATGGTCTCAGCGGTGCTGGGCGTCGTGTTGGGACTCCTGGCGGGGTATTATGGCGGCAGGATTGATGCCCTCATCATGCGGATCGCCGATATTCAGATGGCGTTTCCTCTCATTCTGCTGGCGATCACCGTCATCGCCGTGCTCGGGCCCGGCCTGCTCAAACTCATCGTGGTGCTGGGGGTGTCCCGCTGGGTCGCGTACGCGCGAGTCGTGCGCGGGCAGGTGCTCGTGCAGCGCACGCTGGAGTTCGTCCTCGCCGCGCGAGCCCTCGGCGCCAGCGATGCCCGAATCCTCTGGCGCCATGTGCTTCCCAACGTTCAAACCTCCATCATCGTGGTGACTACCTTTACCTTTTCATCCGCCATTCTCACGGAGAGTACCCTCAGCTTCCTCGGACTCGGCGTGCAGCCGTCGATCCCCACGTGGGGCAGGATGCTGGCCGAGGGGCGGGAATACCTACGCGAGGCCTGGTGGTTGACGACGTTCCCCGGTCTCGCCTTGATGGCGGCCGTCCTGGGCGCCAACGCGCTTGGCGACTGGCTGCGCGATTACCTCGACCCGCGCCTGCGGCTATGAGCGGCGTGATCCATCATGCGTGAGGCAGACGCCGGCCGCCCAGGCGCCCATCGCGAAGGAGGTGTGTGACCATGGCCCATGTCTCCCTGATCGAGGAGGCGGAGGCAACAGGAAAGGTCAAGGAGATCTACGAGGACATCAAGCGCTTCTGGGGGATCCCGTATGTCCCAAACTCTCTGAAAGCGATGGGGCACAACCCCGAATACCTGGAAGCCAACTGGAACCGCATCAAAGTGGTGCTGCGGCCGCAGGCACTCGACGAGCGCACGGTGGAGCTGATCGGATTCGTGGTGGCCACGCTGAATCACTGTCCCTACTTTGTCGACACCACCGCCACGGGACTGAAGCGGATGGGGTTCAGCGAAAGGGATCTCCTCGACATCATGGCGGTCGTGGAGATGTTTGATGGCCTGAACCGGTTCACCAACGGACTGGCGATTTCGGTCAAACTTGATTGACCGGACCGACGTCCAGACGGACGATGCGGACTGCCGCGGAGGTGCGTGATGAAGAGAGGATGGCGTGGCTACCTCACAGGCGTGCTGCTGCTGGCCCTGCTCTGGCCGGCGGCGGCGGACGCACAGCAGGGCGGAAAGGTTCTCCGCATGGCGATCCCGACCGATCCGCTGATGAACCCTCTTTACGCCACCGACGCTGCCGCGGTGGCGGTCACACGATGGCTGTTCAGCGCGCTCACCAGACCCGACCCCGGCACCCTGCAGCCTGCACCGGACCTGGCGGAGAAGTGGGAGGTGTCGGGGGAT
>JACQTN010000558.1 GCA_016210785.1 Armatimonadota bacterium | reverse complement strand
CCACGTACTTGCGATACTCGTCCAGGGTGGTCGCGCCGATGCACTGCAGCTCGCCGCGGGCCAGCGATGGCTTGAGGATATTGCTGGCGTCGATGGCGCCTTCCGCGGCGCCCGCGCCCACCAGCGTGTGCAGCTCGTCGATGAACAGGATGACCTCGCCCTGCGCCTTGCGGATCTCGTCCATCACCTTCTTCATGCGCTCTTCAAACTCGCCGCGGTACTTGGTGCCGGCCACCAGGGCGGCCAGGTCGAGCTGCACGACCCGCTTGTTGCGCAGCACGTCCGGCACGTCCCCGCGCACGATGCGCTGGGCCAGTCCCTCGGTGATGGCGGTCTTGCCCACGCCGGGCTCGCCGATCAGGGCGGGGTTGTTCTTGGTGCGGCGGGAGAGCACCTGGATGACGCGCTCGATCTCCCGCTGGCGGCCGACCACCGGATCGAGCTTGCCCTCCCGGGCCATCTTGGTCAGGTCGCGGCCGAACTCGTCGAGCGTCGGGGTCTTGCTGGATTGCTTGGTGTAGGTGGTGGTGCCCTCCTCGCCGAGCAGGTACACCACCTGGGCCCGGACGCGCTCCAGGTCGGCGCCCATGGCTTCCAGGATGCGGGCGGCGACCCCCTCGCCTTCCCGGATCAGCCCCAACAGCAGGTGCTCCGTGCCGATATAGTTGTGCCCCAGGCGGCGGGCCTCGTCCAGGGCCAGCTCCAGGACCTTCTTGGCGCGCGGGGTGAAGGCAACCTCTTCGTACGGGGCGCGCTCGCCCCGTCCGATGGCGCTCTCGATCTCGGCGCGCAGCCGATCCGGGTTGATGTTGAGGCTCTCCAGCACCTTGCTGGCGACACCCTCGCCCTCGCGGATGATGCCGAGGAGGATGTGCTCGGTGCCGACGGCGCTGTGATTTAGGCGCTTGGCCTCTTCCTGCGCCAGGATGATGACGCGCCGCGCCCGCTCGGTGAAACGCTCGAACATCTTTGCCCCCCTCTCAGCCCGCCCGGGACTGCTTCGCACAGGTCCGTGGAACCCGGACCACCGCTGGACACCAGCACCCTGCTCCAGTTTCAAAAACGCATTCGTGCAACAGGGTGTTCTCCCCTCCTATTATAGTACGTTCGGCACGTCCATAAAATTCCTGTAATGACGCCCTCCGCGGTATGCAAGGCGCGTGCCTGAGTCCCGAATGCGGGGCGGCGGGCCCGGACCTCCCGACCCGCCGCGCTGACCTCCGTGCTCTGCCCCTGCCCCACCGAAACCTCTGCGAAACCTGGCGGGAACATCTAGACCTTGATCTGGAGCACAGTGTATTTGAGTTTGCCGCCGGGCGCCTCCACGTCCACGACCTCTCCCTTGCGCCGCCCCAGCAGCGCCCGGCCCACAGGCGACTCGTTGGAGATGAGATCCCGGCTGGGATCGGCTTCCGGGGATCCCACAATGGTGTAGGCGGTCTCCTCGCGCGTCTCCTCGTCCCGCAAGCGGACGGTGCATCCCACGGACACCCGGTCCACCCTCTTGTCGTTGTTGTCGATCACCTTCACATTGCGGAGCATCTGCTCGAGGGCCTGGATCCGGCCCTCGATGAACGCCTGCTCATTCTTGGCGTCCTCGTATTCAGAATTCTCCATGAGGTCGCCAAATTCCTTGGCCTGCTTGATGCGCTCCGCGACTTCCTTGCGGCGGACCGTCTTGAGGTGTTCCAGCTCCTCTTCCAGCTTGCGGAGGCCTTCGGGGGTGACGATTGTTTCTTTCTCTTCCATCATGGGACCGCTCACCTTCGTCGCCCGCCCGGCCGAGGCACGAACTCGGAGCTCCGGGCAATTTCCCCTCCGGCCCGCGGCGCCGGAACGGGATGGGTAGAGTGAACAAAGACTGAGGGGGAAAACCCCTCAGCCCTGGGCTGGCGTATTCGGCCGTAATTATACGCGATACCCACCGGGCTCGTCAAGGCGCAGGCGGGTTGAGCGGGTTGAGCACCTCCACCCGCGGCCGCAGGCTGGCGCGCTGCAGGAGATCGAAATAATCCTCCGGCTGCAGTTGCTCCGGACGCCGGCCGCTCAGCGCCACGAGGAACCCCTCAATGACGTTGGTGCCGAAGGAACGGCCCTCCATCTCCGGCGTGCTGGTGATGAGCCGGTGGACGCCGCGGTCCCGCAGGGCCGCCACGTCCTCCTCCGTCACCGTGTTGGTGAAGATCTCCTTCCCGCGCAGGTCGTCGGGCATGAACCGGCGGATCAGGTGGAAGTCGCCGGCGATGATCTCCGCCCAGCGATAGAACCGCTCGTGACGCGGGGTGATGGTCTCCTGCTTCTCCCCTACCGGGTACAGAATGCGAAACGGCAGGCGCGTCAGGATGGGCAGCGCCACGGCGGCCAGGATCTCCACCGTGCGCAGGCTGCGCAGCGGGAGGGGGATTCCCAGGCCGAAGATCAGGTCGCCGAAGATGGTCTCCGCGCCGGCCTGGGCGAAGGCCTGGGCCATGGCGAAGCGGTCCACCGATGCCACCAACAACACCCGGCGTGCACGGAAGGTGAGGCCGTGCGTGCGGGGCAGGTAGTCGAGGATGAGATGCCGCTCCCAGAACGACTTCAGACCGCTTCCGTCCACCACCGGGGTCCGCGTCACCCCGGCGATCATGCGGTGCGCGTCGCGGATGGGGTAGCGGCGCGCGCCGGCCTGCAGCCACAGGTTGATGCCGCCCAGGCCGATAGCGTCCACCTTCCCGTCCAGCGCGGCCAGCATCTGCCGCGCCCGCCGGGAGTCGCCATCAGTGCCCCGCCGCTCGATGAGAAAATGCACGCCCATGACCTCGATCTCCACCTGCTTGTCCCGGCGGGAGGAGCCAAGGCTCACGCTGACGATGCGGCGAACGCGACCGTCGGCCGTGCCGGTGGTCACGGGTCCTCCTTCCGCGACGCCCCAGTTACCTGGTCTCGAGTGTTTCGTTCTTGGTACATCTCCGACGCAGATTCTAAGCGTCAGGTTCCGCCAGGATGGCGCGGAGCTGGGACACGGTCACGTTGCCCCCGCTCATGATGAGGGCCACCTTCTTGCCGGCCAGCCGGTCCCGCAGGGCCAGGGCGCCGGCCAGCGGCGCGGCGCCGGCGGGCTCGGTGAGGTGATGGGTCTTCTCCAGATAGAGACGGACGCAGCGCCGCAACGATGCCTCGTCCACCAGCACGAAGTCGTCCAGCAGGTCCCACAGGATCTCCTGGGGCAGGGCGAACGCGGTGCGCGTGGCCAGTCCCTCCGCCAGCGTCTCGCACGGCGCGTCCACCAGCCGGCGCGCCTTCCAGGAGCGGTACGCGGCGGGCGCCGCCTCCGACTGCACGCCGATCACCTGGATGCGCGGGTTGATGGCCTTGGCAACGATGCAGGCGCCCGACGCACCGCTGCCGCCGCCCACCGGGACGACGATCACGTCCACGTCCGGCTGTGCTTCCAGGATCTCGAGCGTCTCGGTGGCCTGGCCGGCGATCAGGTAGCGCTCGTTGCCCGAGTGCACGTAGCGGTACCCCTGCTCGGCGGCGAGCCGGTCCACGTGCTCGCGGGCGTCGTCGAAGTCGCGGCCGTGATAGATGATCTCGGCACCGCGGGCTCGGATCGAGGCCGCCTTGTCGGGGTTGGCACCTTCGGGCATCCCCACAATGCAGCGCACGCCGAACAGGCGTGAGGCGTAGGCCATGGCCTGCCCGTGGTTGCCCGTGGATGCGCAGATCACGCCGCGGCCGCGCTCCTCGTCGGTCAGGCCGGCCACCACGCTGAGACCTCCGCGCACCTTGAACGCGCCGATGGGCTGGCAGTTCTCGTGCTTCACCCACACCTCGGCGCCGGCCAGATCGCTCAGGCCCGGGTAGTGGTGGAACGGCGTGCGGGACAGGTAGCGGTCGACCAGACGCTGCGCGGCCAGCACGTCCTGAAACGTGGGCCGGGTCTGCGCGGGCTGCGTGGCCATGGGAATTCGCTCACCCTCCGTGGTGTGGACTCACTGCACGACTCTAGCCTTGCAAGGTTGGGTGGAGTGTCTTTACGCCACTGACCCACCTGAAATGCCTGGAGTGGCCCCGACCGGGACAATCGGCGGTCTTCAGGCATTTCAGGCGGGTCACTCCACCTTTCATTCAATGTCCGGCGAGGGGAGGGCCTTGGCACGTGCCGCACGCGTGCGAGATGTTTCACTCTACCGCGCTCGCCGAACGCACGGCGCCGACACGTGCTACGTTCCACCGAGGCGCGCCGTCCTACCGCGCTCACCGGACTCACAGCGCCCTCGATCGGCACGTTCCACTCTGTG
>JACQTN010000532.1 GCA_016210785.1 Armatimonadota bacterium | reverse complement strand
GCTGACGCGCCGCCGTCCGCCGTCAGGGGCCCTCCAGATATTTCAGGGAGGTCGGGGTGGGGGATAACGCGCAGCATTTTCTGGGGTGCGCTAGGTCAGAGGGACCTGCCGCTTGACCTTGCCTTCAATGCGGTCGAAGATGTCGTCGAGGGACGGGCCGGTGATGGTGAGCCCGTGGTTTTTCAGACCGATCACCGCGTGGCCCGGGTCGGGCGCGCGCCGCACCAGCTCTGCCACCGAGGTGGCCAACTCCAGCGTCCCGCAGGGATAGTTGACTTCGGTGGAGAGGATGCCCTCCATCCAGGCGTGGATGTGGACGATGGCGCCCACCGGGGGATGCTCGGTGTAAATCATCCAGTGCTCGATGGCGTCCACGGAGACGCGGCGCGGCTCCACGCTGGGCGGCACGCTGAGGATCATGGTGTTGCGCTCGGGGTCGTAACCGGTCACCAGCAGGATGTCCCTCCCGACGACCCGCAGGTCCGCCTTGTTGACACCGCTGGCCGACATCCAGAAGCTGGCGGCGTCCCTGCGGATGCTGAGGTTGCCGTAGCTCAGGCCGCCGATCCCGTACAGGCGATGGACGTGGCGCAGGTCGCGCGGCGACAGCAGCTCGTGGATGGGGAAAGGCGCGGGCAGCAGGTTGAGCGCGTCGAGCCGCCCGCCCGCCTCCTGGAGCTGGCGGGTCAGCGGGTCGCCCTCCCACAACCTGTGCGGCAGATCGGTGCGGTACTCGTTGTCGATGACCAGCTGCGAGGAGGCGAGCGGAGTCAGGCGCTCGTAGACGCGCTCGAAGAACCGGTCGTCGTCCGGGTCGGGTGCCAGCGTGTAGGCGCCCTGCTCCAGCGTCACGAAGTGGGTGTCGATGAAACTGTCCCGCTCCACCAGGTAGATCAGCAAGTTGGAGAGCGTGCGCACCAGCAGCGGGTAGCCGGCCTGGAGCGGATCCTTGGGCACGTCCCCGGTGGAAACGATGGAGACCACGAAGGTGGCCTTGGCCTTGCGGCGGAAGGGCCGGGGATTGCCGACGTCCGCGACATTCATGACCAGGCGCGCATGGTCGGGATCTTCGATGAACTGGTGGCCGTGCGCGGTCATGACCTTCTTGAGCCCCTTCGCGAACCACTGCTGCGAACGGCTCCGGTCATCACCGGAGAACGCGAACTTCATCGGCACACTCCCACTGGCGTAGATTCACGGTCTCTGTGTATCGAGCATTTGCTTTCGACCCGTGGACGGTACCTCCTTCCCCCGCCGGGGGGAGGCGACCGGACGGACGTTTCCAACTTGCGCGGCGCGGTCGCAGGAGGCAGGGACGCGGCACGATGCGCGTTCCGGACGGCGCTACGGGATCCCGGCAGGGAACCTTACCCTGCGGACGTGCGGGGGGATGCGGCGGCCGGGTAGGGTGTGCCGCAGGCGGGGCAGCGCTCCGGCACTTCCCCGCCTCCCGCAGCGCACTGCTCTCCGCAGCGGGGGCAGATGAGGACGCCACCTGGCGCCGGCGGCCCGGGCCGCGCCGGCCCTCCCGGTCTCGCCGCGCCCCGGGCCGCGCCGCCACGCGGATCGCCCAGCCACGCGTGGTAGGCGCGGACACTGCGCAGAAACTGGCGGGAGAGCAGACGCCTCCAGTGGAAGCGGCCGTCGGGCCAGTAGAAGCCGTACAACCGCAGGCGCCACCGGGCATAGGCGGGAAGATCGCGCCAGCGGCGCCAGCGCGACGGGGGTGGCACGAAGCGCAGCAGTCGCCAGATGGCCGTCACCCCCCCTCCTCACACCCGATTCGTCGCGTGCCGCAGCCATTCCTGGTGGGCGGAGACGGCGCAGGCCGGGCACGGCGTGCCGGCGGCATACCCGCGAGGAGACGACGCGGCGCGAGACCGCGCGCTGCCAGATCCCCGGCGCCATGCCCATCGGTGTCAGAGACTTGACTGAGTGCCGCGCAGACGCTACGCCCGCCGCGCCACCACCTTCACCTTCACGCGCACCGGGTCTTCCGCCACGAAGATGAGCAACCGCGGGATGGGGATGCCGAAGTCCGACATCCTGACCACAAACTCTCCTTCGCCGACGTACTGTTCCGGGAGGGCCAGCACGGTGGCACGAAAAGTCACGTCGCGAGACACCCCCCGCACGGTCAGGCGGCCGGCCACTCTGACCTCCAGCGGGCGGCAGGCATCCGAACATACGATCGGCGGCGCCTGGGACAATCTTCTCCGGACCGGACCAGGCAAGGAAGATTCCAGGAAGACGCAGCCGCTACGGTGAATGCAACACTCAAGGCCTGAGCGGGAGGTGACCGATGACGGATGCTTCGGAGCTCAAGTGGTCGGCGGACGAGGCCGCCCGCATCGTCCGCGAAACCTACGGAGCCGTCGTCCCCACCGGCAGCAAGGTGGCGCAGAGTCTGTACACGGCCGACGAACTGGCCGTTCTACCGGAGGCCGTCGTAGGAATGGCCCTGGGCATGGGCAACCCCGTGCGCTACGCGGACCTGAAGCCGGGAGAGGTGGTGCTGGATCTGGGGAGCGGCGGCGGCATCGACACGTTGCTGGCGGCGTTGAAGGTGGGGCCGCCGGGGAGGGCGATCGGCCTGGACATGACCCCGGAGATGCTGGAGAAGGCGCGCGCCAGCGCCGCCGCGGCCGGCGTGAAGAACGTGGAGTTCATCGAGGGGCGCATGGAGGCGATTCCGCTGCCCGATGCGTCGGTGGATGTCATCATCAGCAACGGCGTGATCAACCTCTCCACCGAGAAGGGCAAGGTTTTCGCCGAGGCCTTCCGGGTGCTGCGACCGGCCGGGCGGCTGGTCTTCAGCGATTCGGTGATCGACGGCACGCTCCCCAGGGAAGTGCTGGAGAGCGAGGCCGCCTACGCCGGTTGACTGGCCGGCACGCTTGCGGAGCAAGCGTTGCTGGCGAAGGCGAGGAAGGCAGGGTTCGCACAGACCCGCGTAATCGGCCCACGGCAGGCGCTGGACAAGGAGCGGCTCAAGCTCTACCCGCTGTTCACCGTGGAGTTTCTGGACTGGTTGTTCAATCACCTGGGCGAGGACTGCACGCCGATCTCCACGGTGCACTTCTCGATGGTGAAACCGGCACAGGCCTGAGTGGTGCGTATCACCGCAAGAGATACGCCGCGGCGATCAGCACCAGCATGGAGGCCGCCGCGCCTGGGAGGCAGCCCAGCCTGCGGCGCGGAGCGCCCTCCTCGGGCGTCGTCGCGCGCTTGAGGGAGAGCCGCGTAGCCTTCTTGAACTGGCCCACCGCCAGGTCGAGCCGACCCATGCGCTTGTAGACCACGCCCAGATTCTGGTGGGCGATCCAGTAGTCGGGGTCGAGATCGATCGCCTTCTGGTAGGCCTCCACGGCCTGGTCCAGTTTCCCCTGCTCCAGGTACACGTTGCCCATGTTGCTGTACGCGGCGGCGTAGCGGCGGTTGAGCGCGACGGCCCGCGAGAACTCCTCTAGCGCCTCCGCGTGCTTCCCGCTATGCGCCAGGGCCACGCCCAGCTTGCTGCGTACCACCGCCGACTCCGGGGCCACCTCCACCGCCCGCCGCAGCACGGAGATGGCCTGCACCCACTCCTCTCGCTGCAGATGCTGCTCGGCCTCCTGCAGGAAGGGCCGCGCCTCCTCTTCGTCGGCAAGCTGGCGGCTGGACTGGTCCGCTGACGCAGGAACTTCGGGGCGCGGCGGCACCGGACGCGAGACCGGGGCCGGGACAGGGGGAGGGGGCGGTGACATCGGAGCGGGCTCCGCCCGGGAGGGCGCAACCTGCGGCGCCCGGCTGGCCTGCGCCGCCCGGCTGGCGTGATACAGCTTCAGCCCTTCATAAGCCTCTGTGACCTCTTTGAGCCTCTCCTCAGCGCGCCGTTGAAGCCGTGGGTTGTTCCCCTGCAGGTCGCGGCGGTACCGTTCTAGCAGGTCCTGGTACTTCCCCTCGATCTCTTCGAGCGAGGCGCCGTACCTGAGCTCGAGTATCAGGTAGTATCGATCCAGGTTCTCCACCGTGCACCCGTGTGCGCAGACTGTGGACCGATTTCCCCCCCAGTTTCGAGCCGGACCCAACTTCAACCTTCTCGCCATCCAGGCCGCCGGGGCTGAGCGCACGGCGGCGGGCAGGTTCTACAGGCAGACTTTGTGACGAAGGTCCGGGGCCTCGGGCCCGGGTCAGCGGGTTATCTGCTATGCAGAGCGGGCGGCCCAGAGGGGCAGGGTATCAACGGTACGCAGCTTGCGGGCCAGCGCCGTCCTGGCCATGGCCGCCGCCTCCTCCACGTCTTCCGGCGCGGCCGCCTCCACCGACGCGTCCTGGTAGGCGCGAAGCAGCGCGCGCACTTGAAGATAAGGACCTGTGAGGTCGGGCGGGACCTCAGCCTCCCCCCGCACTCCGGCGACCAGATCCCTGTCGTCGCACAGGAGGCGGATCCGACGGGCGCCCAAGGCCCGGCCGCGCCACAGCGCGTGGAGCAGGGCGCGATAGGCGGCCAGCGCGCGCGGGGCGGGTCCGATGGCCTTGCCGATTCGGCGGACCACCTGGCCCGACCCATCGCGCACCACCAGCCCGACGGCCGCCTCGCCGCTGAGCACCTCCACGACAGCGGCAACCGCGATGGTGAGAGTCTGCTCCGTCACGGCACGACCTCCAGCAGCGCCATCGCCAGGAGCACCAGCGCGATCAGTCCCACCTTGAGGAGCCCGAGCCGCCGGTCGTCGAGAAAGCGGTCGCAGATCGCCGCCCAGACGTCCGCCGGGGATGTCGCCCGCCGGCGCACGCCAGCAGACCACCGCGCCGCTCCGTCTGCCCGGGATGGTGCCTCTCGCGCCACCACGGTTCTCTGCCGCGCCACGACGCTCACGTCTGCGTCACCTCATTCGGCTACGCGCGCCGTCGGTTCCCGGTTTCGATCTGCCCACGCGCTCCGGCCCACGGCCGTGCCACTCATGCCCGGTGGGGCGTGCCCTTCATGCCGTCGCGCAACCCGTCCTGATCCTGCTGCCGAAACTCGCCGGGCCCCGAGGGCGGATCGCCGCCGTACTTGCGCATGAGCCCGACGATTTTGCCGATAATCTCGAACGGCTCGAGGATGGGACCGTACCGGCGGTTAGCCGGCTGCAGGTAGGGCCGGTCGCCGTCGTAGGCCAGCCGCTTGACCGTGGCCTCCTCTCCGATCAGCGCCACGACCACGTCACCGGGGTCGGCTGCCGGCTGGCAGCGCACCACGACCAGGTCTCCGGGCAGGATCCCGGCCTCGATCATGCTGTCGCCGCGCACGGTGAGCAAGAAGCACTCGTCGCGCCATCCCACCATGTCGCGGGG
>JACQTN010000521.1 GCA_016210785.1 Armatimonadota bacterium | reverse complement strand
GTGTAGCGGGGCGGATCACTGATCTTGGTCACCACCTGGTCGGTGCCGAAGAGGATGCGGTCCGCATGCGCCAGGAAGAAACGGCGCGCCGCCTCCCGCTGACGGCCCAACTCGCGCACGATCCACTTGGTGGCGGAGGTGTCCAGGTAGAGGTTGGGATGCGCCGCCAGCAGCGCCGCCAGGTGATCCAGGTCCTCCGGGTGGCCACCCATGTGGGCCACGATCACCGGCAGAGGCGCGTGGCGCGCGGCCAGTTCCTCCAGGGCGGGATACTGGTCCGCCTTCGTGCCGTAGACCGCGGGATCGTAACGCGTGGCAAACCAGCGGTCCGGATCGGCCACGTGGATCAGGATGGGAAACCGTTCCTCGGTGATGAGGTCCAGCACGGGACGCATGCGGGGATCGCTCAGGCGCAGCCCGGTACGATCCACAAAGCGCGGCGCGAACCACAGTTTGACGACGCCGACGCCGTGGCGCCGCGCGGTGCGCAGCCGGACGCGGTTGGCGCGCACAAAGCCCTGCGGATCGTCCCGGCGGGTGTAGTCCAGTGGATACGCCAGCTCCACCTCGGGAAACCGCTCCCGCAGCCGGGGCCCGACGCGGGGATTGGAGATGGCCACCAGGTGCGTGACGCCGTACCGGCGCGCGGCCCGGACCAACTGGTGCGCCCAGCGCAGGGTGTTGATGTGGGTGTGCACGTCCACCACGGGGACGCACACGGTGCGGCGCTGAGTCTGCTCCAGGTGGCGCGCTTCCGCCGTGCACACGTCTGCGGACATTCCCATCCTCCATCACAGCGACTCGGAGCCCGGGTACCCGCGGCCGATTGTATCATCAATCCTCGCGCCGTTCCAGCGGCACCGCCGGCGGCAGGAGCCGCACGCGGCCACCGAGAATGGTGATCAAATGGCATTCCTGTGGCCGTCGGTTCTGTGGTCGCTGCTGGCGCTGCCCGCGCTGGCCTGGGCTTACGCGTGGGCGCTGCGCCGCCGCGCGGTCCAAACCGTGGCTCATCCCCACCTGACGCTCCTGGCAGCCGCCGCGGTCCGTCCCGCGTGGCGCCGCCATGTCTCCGCCGCGTGCCTGCTGCTGGCCCTGGCTGCGGTCATCGTGGCCGCGGCGCGCCCCGTGGCCATGCTCCCCTTGCCCTCCAACCAGTCTGCGATCATCCTCTCCATCGACACGAGCGGCAGCATGCGCTCCGAGGACATGCGCCCCAACCGGTTCGAGGCGGCCAAGGAGGCGGCGCGCGCCTTCGTAGCCGCGCTTCCCCGCAGCGCCCGCATCGGCGTGGTGGCCTTCAGCGGATATGCCACGCTGGTGCAGTCGCCGACCCGCGACCGGCGCGCCGTCCAGGACACCATCGCCAGCCTGCGGATGGGCCCGTGGACCGCCATCGGCGACGGGTTGCTGGAGGCGGTACGCGCGCTGCCCGGGCGCGAGCAGGCGGGCCCGGCCACGCCGGTGCCGCCGGCCGGTGTGCGCCTGCCGGCGGGTGTGGTGGTCCTGCTCTCCGACGGCCGGAGCAACCGCGGCGTGTCCAACGAGATCGCCGCGGAGATCGCCCGCGCCTACCAGGTGAAAACCTATACGGTGGGCATCGGCCAGACGTACCCCGTGAACGACCCCAATGCCTTCGTCATCGGCGGCACGCTGGATGAGGAATCGCTGCGCGCCATCGCCGCGGCTACCGGCGGCGAGTACTTCCACGCCAGTTCGGCCGAGGAACTGCGCCGCGTGTACCGGCATCTGGGTGCCGTGATCGGGTGGAACCGCCAGGAGACGGAGACGGGCGCGCTGGCCGCACTGGTGGCCTTCCTGCTCACCGGCGTGGCGGTGGCCCTGTCCGTCCGCTTCTCGGTGCTGCTCCCCGCGATGTCCCCGCGTCCGTGAGGCCCGCGCGGCGCCCGGCAGGAATTTGTCCCCAAAGAGAGAATCTTGTCGGCCAAATTCATACGGCACCCAACGGGAGCCAACGTCTGGGTCACAGAACGCGTTATCTCCTCGCCGCCCTTCTTCTGGCCACCCTGGCGCCGTCGGGGTGGAGCCAGACCACTGTCACCCCTACCACCCCCTCGGCGAGTGAAGTCGACGGCCGCTGGCGAGCCGCCGCGTGGGCGGCCAGCGTCGACGCCGCCGCGGTGGGCATGGGCGCGGACCGCCGGCTGCGCGTCGCGTACCACTTCCTGAGCCCGTCGGCGTGGGCCGCGGTCGAGCATCCCATCGACCGCGACTGGAGCGGGTACAGCGCGCTGGCGATCGCCGTCGGCGACTACGCCTCCGGAAACCGCATGAGCGTGGAACTGGTGGACGCCAGGGGCGCGGTATGGACCGCGCCCCTGGCGTCCGGCACGTGGCGCGAGGCACCGGTGCCGTTCGCCACCTTCGTGCCGGGCGCGGCGGGCGCCGGGTCCCTGGACCTGATCACGCTGCGCGCTCTTCGCGTGCGCCTGCGGCCGGCGCCGGGCGGCGCGGGATCGGGCTTCATCGACATCGGCGGCATTCGCCTGGCCGGCGGGCGCGGGCTTCTGGGCCCCAGCGTCTACGTGGTCGCGCCGCTGTACGCGGGCGAGCCCTGGGATCCGGTGGCGCGCGCCGTCGCCGCCCAGGGATTCACCGCGGTCCACCTGATGCCCCTCGACCTCACCATCTCGCACGGCGATGCCATCGCCGCCTTCCACCGGGCCGGCCTGAGGGTGGCGCTGGCGATCCATCCCACCACCGACTTTCACGCCTACCACGCGCGGCCGGACTGGCGCCAGCGCATGCTCAACGGCGGCAGCCGCTTCGACTGGCGGGTGTACCTGTGCCCGGCCCACGACGGCGTGCGCCGCCACGTGGCCGAGCGCGTGACCGCCCTGCTGGCCAGCGATCCCTACGACGCGGTGGCGTTCGTGGAGCCCTGGCTGGAGGTGTGGGGCGGGCCAGGCGCCGACAACCCGCAGCACGGCTACTACGCCTGCATCGCCGAGCCCATGCGGCAGCGCTTTCGCCGCGTCCACGGCGCCGACCCGCTGGCGCTGTTCGAGGCGCGCAACGGAAGCTACCGCCTGCGTCCCGACGTCTCCGGCACGCGTCTATACCAGCAGTGGGTGGAGTTCCGGGCGCAGGTGCTGGCCGAGTTCCTGGCCCAGGTGGCGCTGGCGGCCCGCCGCGCGAGACCCGGCATCCCGGTGATGGTGACCCATCTGGCAGACGCGCGGATCGCCGGCGAGGAGGGCAGGGCCCGCGAGTACCTCGGTCAGGATCTGGAAGTCGTGCTGCGCACCGTGCGCCCGGAGGCCGTGATCCTGGAGACCGCCTGGCAGGACTGGCTGCAGAGCGGCCTGCCGCCTACGTATGTCCGTGATTACGCCCGCGCGTACCGGCGCCTGGTCAACGGCCGGGCGCGCACGCTGGTGTTGCCGGACGTAGGGTCCATCGTGGCGCGGCCGCCGGCATGGGTGCGGGACATGGCCGCGTCGGTTCGCCAGGCCGGCCTGGACGGCTACGTGTTGTTCAGTTGGGACGTGAGCGCGGCGAACCCGCGCGTGCGGCGGTCGGTGGACGGCTTTGAACAGGGCGTCCACTCCTGGCAGGCGATGGGCGAGCAGATGGAGGGACGGATCGCGCGCACCGGCGACGCCCGCGTGGGATCGTCGGCCGCCCACGTGGTCTTCGGGCCGAAGACGCCGTGGGCGTGGGCGGCGGTGCAGACGCCGCTGGACTGGGGCCCGGTCTGGGCACGGCAGGGGTACACGACCCTGGCGATGTGGGTGCGCGCCGGCACGATCGGCTACGAGGTCGCCGTGGAGCTGCTGGACAGCGGCGGGCGGGCGTGGCGCGCGCCGCTCCCCCTGGAGACCACAGCCTGGCAGAAGATCTCCCTCCCGCTGGCTGGCTTCCGCGGCGGTGGACCGGTGCCGGTGCAGCACCTGGCCTGGCTGCGCTTCGTCGCGGACGGCCCCAGCCGGGGGCCGGGCGCCGAATTCTGGGTGGATCAAATTCAACTGGAACGAGAACCGTGACCGGGCGCGGGACCGGCTTCACCGGGCAGTGGGAAGTCGGGCAGCGCGAGACACTCCAGGAAATGGAACTCGCGCCGCCGGGTCCGAGCACCACAAATGAACCACGGACTGCAGGACCAGGGGGCGACGCGAAGTCGGCGAGCGCGGTAGGGCGGTGCACTCCGCAGAATGTGGAACGTGCGGAGGAATCGGAAGGGGAAGGGTGCCTTCCCTCCCCTCCGAGTTACCCCACCACTTGCGGCAGCACCTGCGTGATCCACCGCTGCAACTGCTCCCGCAGGTTCCATGACAGCAGCCGGATGATGATCGTCCCGCATCCCGCGTTCGCGTAGGCGCGGAACTTCTCCACGCACTCCTCCGGCGTACCGATCGCGCACTGCGTCTCCAGATGCTGACGTGTGTACTCCTGGCCGTAGTAGGCCTTGAGAAACGCCGCCGTCTCCTGGTACGCCGCTTCCCGGTCAGGCCCGACGTGGGCACGCAGGTGGAGGGCGGTGGGGAAGGTGTCCGCAGCCTTGCCT